>WRDE01000042.1 GCA_009783605.1 Oscillospiraceae bacterium | reverse complement strand
TATTATTTCTATATGGACGGCGATGCGCTCTTTGAACTGCCGCCGGGCAATCAAGATGACCAGCTGTCGGCGACCCTGCCGATCTTTACCGGCGTCCTTATTCCGAGCGGTAAACTCGACAGTTCAGGTTTTGACGCGGAGGATCTGGAGCTGTTCGCCAAACTCGGAAAAGACGGTATCGTCCTCGGGCTGAAATTTACCGGCCATCTCGCCCAGGTTTCCAAGGAAAACCCGGGCGGACCGACACTCTTTGATTATTTCCCGACTCTCCTGCCGCGTCCGTAATGATACCCCCGCGCTGAATCCGGAAATAAGCCTCAGGGGCTATAATATATAGCAACCCAAAAAACTAAAAGGAGAGAGAAGAAGGTCATGAAAAAGAAAATGATTCTCGGCATCATTGCGGCAGTATTGGTCTTGGGTCTCGTTATCGGCGGTACATTGATGTTGCTGACCACCGTAACCCCGACCGCCACCAATGCCGTAACCATCGGCGCGGCGGAAATCATCCTCCGTGAACGCGGCGGATATATTCTGCGCGACGGGGAAAGGATCCCGATCGACTCGGTGGATGAACCCACGGTGGTCAGCGGTATCGAATTCGGCATAGTTGTGCCCGGCGACATTCTGGAAAAGGAGCCCAGCGTTGAGAATATCGGCAGCGTAGATGTGTTTATCGCCGTAAAAGGCAGTCTGACCGTATCCAAAGACGGCGAAGCGGTTACCGGTGAGCAATTGGCGGCGTTTTTCGCGGCCAACGAGTCCGCTATCCGGGATTTCTTCAACAGCATTGAAGGGACCGATGACGCCTGGTGGGGAGAGAGCGCGCAGTATATTGACGGCGACGCCTTAGTCGGCAGCTGGTATCTGATCAACCCGGACACCAAAGCGTTGGAAGCGCTGGCGGCCGGCGAGGTCACGCCGGATGTTTTCGGATTGATCAAGGTTCCGGAATATCTGGACAATTCCTGGTCCGGCGTCACGCTGACTCTGGCGCTCACCGCTTACGGCGTACAGTCCGACAACTCCGGATATGATCCGGCCGATACCGGTGAAGCGGATTACTACAATTTTTTCCAGACCATTTTCAGCACGGCATTTGATTACAAATAATGGGCGGATACCCGGCAGATAACGTTGCTAACACATAAAAAGGAGAGAAAATACCATGAAAAAGAAATTGTTTCTCGCGGCCCTCGCCGCGGTTCTTGTGGCATCGTTGGTCATCACCGGCACATTGATGCTGTTGAGAGACGCTTCCGGTACCGCCACCAATACCGTGTCGTTTACCAATTTAGACATCACATTATTGGAAAAAAGCGGCAATGATACAGACGGTGATGCGGAAGACTGGGAAGAGGTGGAAGGCCTTTCCTGGAGAGAATGGGACCAAGGGGATGAAGTCGATAAACAGACAAAGGCCGTGAACAATACAGCGACCGACGCGTATCTCCGCATCGAGGCGTCTATCACAGTGGAATGCTGGATAATGATAGAGGATGAAGAAGAAAGCTCGCCGACCTTCGGGGAGATGATCCCGGTGAGAGATACCGCCAAAGAAGCCGCTGTTTGCGCCTTTGTTCAGCAGGCCGTATTAGCAGCCGCAGTGAGCGATTTTGTCTGGGTGGGAAGCGCTGTCGGCGACGATCCCTTCAGCGGATATTTCTACTACGGAGCGGGGGCTCCGGGAGCGATTACGCTGGCGACCTTTGCCGGAAACGGTGAAGCACTGTTATTGAACGGCGGATTGTCGTTTGATTCAACGGAATTGGATCTCGCGGGAGCGGATGTAAGCATTATCCTGACTGCTCAAGCGGTGCAGATCGCCAATAATCCGTTTATAAACGGTACCGGCAATGAAGCGGGCGCCGGGTGGTAAATCAGACTTCTTAAATACACAGATAATCAAATTTGCTGACCCAAACGGAAGGGGGAACTCTCATTGAAAAAGCATATAAAATTTATTAAACGCCTGTCCGCCGTCATGCTGGCAGGTATACTCCCTCTTGTGTTTTTTTCGGCAAGCGTCCATGCGGACACGGCCGGAACGGTAGATTTTTACGGCCAGGACGCCCTCGGCAATACCTCCCCGAACGGGGAATGGAAGCTGACCGCTCCGGTTATTTATACGGCGGATACCGGCGAAGAGATCACCGATCTGTTCGGCGAGATCACCAAAAATCTCCTGCCCGGCGATGTCAGGAATTTTACGGTAAAGCTCACCAACAATTCGGATTATACGGTATTGTTTACGATGAAAGCCACCCCGGTGACCCGTGACCGGGAAGACGGAGTGAATTCGGATGATCTCACCGCCGGCGGTTCTTTCGGCGATAAAACGCCGATGACGGCGGACGACCTGTTAGATGTGGTGACGGTGACCATCAAAAATCCGTTTAATGATGACGCGGTGCTGTATCAGGGATCTATGCGCGGAGACGGAGACGGGATGTACGGCGCGGCCGGAACCCCCCTCGGCAATGTGAGCGCCGAAAGCTCCGGATACATTGATGTGACGGTCAATATCCCCCGTGAATTAGGCAATGAATACCAAAATGCCTTTGCCGCGGTGGAATGGGTATTTATCGCGGAATATGATATTCCGGTCCCGACCACAACAACTGCCGCGCCTACGGAAGCACCTACCGATCCGCCGACTACCACAACAACCGCTGCTCCCACAGAGCTTTTCATCATTGATGAAGAAGATCCGCCTCTGGATGCGCCGAAAGATGTCGAAAAGGAATATGATTATGAGGTAGTTATTCCGAAAACCGGCGACAGACAGGACGTCTTCACCGTGGCGGCGGTTTCCGCCGCGTCACTGCTGGGCCTTATCGTGATCACCGCCCTGATTGTTCGGGAGAACAGAAGAAAAAAATACAATTACCGATAAATGACAGCTTTATACTTTACAGCGGACCTCTTGGAACGGGAATTTGTTTCAAGAGGTTTGTTTTATAGTAAATTAGGGCTTGATTCTATTCCCGGCTATGCTGTATAATAAGACGGTACGATTATGTGTTATTAGAAAGGCGGTTGTTAAAAATGACGAAAAAGTGGATGAAGGTGTTGGCGCTGTTGTTGGCGGCGGCGCTGATAGTCAGTGTAGGTGTCATGCAATTGGTACAGGCGCAGGAAACTTCTTCTTCTGAACAAGAGGAAGAAGAAAACTCTTTCATGCCCGGCGACGTCAACGGTAACGGAGAGGTGGATATCGGCGACGCCCGGTTGGTATTGCAGCATTTGGTCGAAAAAATTACCTTAACCGGCCTGCCGCTGATCGCTGCCAATGTGGACAGCAAAGGCGTGTCGGTCTCCAGCGCCCGGCTGATTTTGCAATTTCTGGTCGACAAGATAGACGGCTTCCCCGACGCGGAATATCCGCCGGAACCCCCGGACCCTCCGGACCCTCCGGACCCTCCGGATCCCCCGCCGCCTGTTGATCCGATCAATCCTTTTGCCATCGAAGCCGCGGACTATGACGAGGCAAATCTTTCGGAGACGGTCGTGCCGAACGAGCTGGCGGCGGATTTCACCTCGATCGGAGGATATTTTATGCCGCAGGATTATATGGTGTATAAAGATGTGGACTTTGGCGAAGGGGCATATCGGTCGCTGATGCTGCTGATCTCATCGGAATTCGATCAGTCGGAGAGCCTTATTGAGGTCTATATCGACGAAATTGATCCGGAAAATCTGATCGCCACGGTAAAGCCGCCGAAAGGGACAAAGGACGAAAAAGTATTTTTGGAAAGCTACGCAGCTGTAAAAAGCGTTTCCGACATTCATGATGTGATTTTGTTCTTCCGGGACGGGATGGATATCAACATCGACTTTTTCACCTTCTCTACCTATACCGGTACCGAGACGCCGGTGCAGAAATACGAGCGGATGACCTGGTTCCGGGAAGCCCGGTTCGGCCAGTTTATCCATTTCGGCCCCTATGCGCTGCCCGGCGGCGTGTATAAAGGGGTGAATGTCGGCGGCAACGGCACCGAATGGATCATGCAGCTGCGGAACATTTCCAAAACCGATTACGCGAAGGATATTGCAAAACCTTTCAACCCGACCGAATTCGACGCGAAGGGGATTGTGGATCTGGCCAAAGCGGCGGGGCAGAAATATATCGTCATCACCTCCAAGCACCATGACGGATTTTCGATGTACGATACCGGTATCCGCACCTTCCGGGATTATAAGCTGAACGGCTACGGCGACTATACCGGCCCGGATATTATGGCTGAGCTGTCCCGGGAATGCCGGGAGCAGGACGTCAAATTCTGCGTGTATTATTCCATCCCGGACTGGTACGATTATTCCCAATACAGCTGGAACAATATGTACCCGCAGCACAAGGACGAATACAAAGCCCGGATGAAGGGGCAGCTGCGGGAGCTAATCGAAAAGTATGATCCCGCGCTGATCTGGTTCGACATGGGCGGCGACAAGGGCTGGTGGGGCGCCACCGACGGCGCGGAGCTGTATAAATATGTCCGCACCCTGAACCCTGGGATCATCTGCAACAACCGGCTGTTCGTGGAGAGCAACAAATCCTTGGGGGACTACGGCACCCCGGAGCAGACCATTCCGAGCGGCACTCAAAACTACGACTGGGAAACCTGCATGACCATCAACGATTCCTGGGGCTATAAATCCTACAGCGCCGCCAGCAGCTGGAAAACCGCCGATAACCTGATCAGCAATTTAGTGGATACCGCGTCCAAGGGCGGCAACTATCTGCTGAATATCGGGCCGGACGGCCTCGGGAATGTGCCGGAGATATCCCAGCAGCGGCTGAAGGATATGGGCGCGTGGTTAGATATCTACGGCGACAGCATCTACGGCACCGGGCAATCCTGCTTTACCAGCATCCGGGAAGGGCATAAGGCCACTGTTAAGGACGGGAAACTGTTCATATTCGTCAAAAGCCTGCCGGCCTCCGGCGCCATAACCATCCCTCTTCCGGAAAATGAAATCCTGGGCATCAAGGATATGCGCAGCGGCACGGCGCTGACCTATACCGTAAACAAATCCGAAATGGTGATCCAGACCGCCGGCATCGTCGCCCACCCCCTTTACAGTGTGGTGGAGATCGCCGTCGAGGGCTATCCCGAAGCGAAGCAGCATATCAATTTCGCGCGGCAGGCGACCAATGTGCTGGTGACCAATTTCTATCAGGGCAACGCGACTTATAACGGCTGGAAAGCGATCGACGGGGATCTTGATACCCGGTGGGCGACGAATGACAACACCTCCGCCGCCACGCTGGAGCTGCGTTTCGACGCGCCGGTGACCGTCGATACCGTGTTTATCAAACATTATACCGGGACCAACAACTGGACCCACGCGTTCCGGATAGAATATTGGAAAGACGATGCTTGGGCGGTCGCGTATACCGGCGGCAACCCCGGAGAAGAAATCTGGTGCGAGTTCGACGCCTTCACCGCCGACCGGATCCGGCTGAACGTCACCGACACCAAAAATGTGTCGATTTATGAATTCCAGCTGTATATGATGCGGGATTGAAACTATAGCGGTTTGACTTTTGGTGCGGAATACGGGTCAAGTTAATATGGTCATACCGTCGCGACCTGCGCGACCCGCGCGGAGAGATACAAAAAAGATATTTCACACGATTTGTCAAACTGCTATAAATAGTACGAAATCCGTTGAAAATCCGCCGCAAGGCGGATTTTTATGTTGCCATTGTCGAAATATTCCTTTATAATGGTAAATGTATATAAATTATTGGGATGAAAAGAAAGGGAATATCGTATGAAACAACAAAAACACATTATGATAAGAATTATCGCGTTTATCCTGACCGCGGCGCTGCTGTCCGGCACGGCTCCCGCTTTTACGGGAGAGGAGACCGGTCCCAGCGTATTTATCACCATCGGCAGTGCGTCGGGCAATGACCTGCGGGACGGGATGCGGGTGAGCGCCAGCGGGGACGGCCAGTCGCCGGTGCGGGAACAGAACGGAGGGCAATGGTCGCTGCGGGCGCGGGATTTTATCTATTTTTTTATCGACGCTGACGCCGTCCGGGACGCGAAAACCGTCATTTTTGAAGTCACCTTCTTTGATAACGCGGCGGGCAGCTTTTCGCTGCAATACTGCCACGACGACACAGCGTTTTACGGGGTGAGTTTTGCCAAGAGCGGTTCCGGGGAATATGTGACCGCCAAGGTCACATTGGAAAACTGTTCCTTCAGGAGGAGCGGGCATAATCAGGGCGCCCAGTTCCGTTTCGGCGGCGGCGCGATTATCCGCGGCGTCCGGATCACGGTGGGTACGCTGCCGGATCCCGCGCTTACCCCGCCGCCGGTCTTTGCCGAACAGACCGAGCTGAACAATATGATCGGCAAAGGGATCGCCGGATATCAGGCCTGGTTCAGTGCCGGGGCCGATACCAACTGGCACCATTGGGCGGCCAACAGCGGCGGCCGGGCCCCCGGCCCCGGCACCACCAATGTGGAGATGTGGCCGGATGTGACCGATTATGAGAAGAACGGCGCAGTGCTGCACCAGACCAATCTGGCCGATCTGGGCGGTGGCGATAAAGCCCGGCTGTTCAACTCCCGGGACCGGGCCGTTATCCGCACGCATTTTCAATGGATGCGGGATTACGGTATCGACGGGGCGGCGGTCCAGCGGTTTTACGGCGATTCCTCCGCCGTCAACACCACCGCGCCCAACCATCTGATGACCATCCGGGACGCGGCGGAGGAAACCGGGCGGATATTCTATGTGATGTACGATATGTCCGGCACCTACAGCCGGAACACCGCGGATCTGGTGAAGCACCTGAAAGCCGACGTTGTCTACAATATAGAACGGGTCGCCACATCTCCCAACTACGCCCACGCCGACGGCAAGCCGGTGATCTGTATCTGGGGCGTCCACGCGGTCCATGAGAACAACTGGATGCGGATCGACGCGGTCAACGAGATGGTGCGCTGGCTGCGGGAGCGCGGCTATTATATCATCGGCGGCACGCCGGACAGCCCGTCTAACTGGAACAACACCACCGGCTCCGGCCGTTCGGTCGCCGGACGGGAGATGTACGCCTCCTTCGACATGCTCTCGCCGTGGATGGTGGGCCGGTTCGGTTCTAATCTCAGCGGCGTGACAAGCTGGATGAACAGCAATATTCCGGCGGGGCAGACGTTTTGCGGCAACAATAAAAAAGCCAACGGCCAGAATATCGATTTCCAGCCGGTGGTATGGCCCGGCTTCGGCTGGACCAATATGCCGGCCAACACCGGCGGCCCCAACAGCCATCCCCGGCGGGCCGGGCAGTTTGTCTGGGACCAGGTCTATACGCTGCTGAACACCCATAAGGTCCGGAACCTGTACTTCGCGATGTTTGACGAATACGATGAGGCGACGGCATACATGAAAGCCGGGCGGGATTATTTCGATATCCCCACAGATCAATATTTCCTGACGCTGGCCGCCGACGGGACCTGGCTCTCCTCGGATTTTTATCTGCGCGCGGCGGGCGGCTGCATCGAGATGCTGAAAGGCGACCGCCCGCTGGCCGCCACGGTCGATATCCCCCATGCGCAGGGACCGGTTTATTGGCGCAACAGCTTTGAGCGGCGGGACGGCCGGGCAAAGGTGAACTCCGGCGGGACAATAGTCATCGAACCGCGGCCGGATCAGCCGCTCGACGTCTGTGTGCCGAACGGCGGAGCGGTAACCGGGCGGACCTCCGGCATCGCCACGGCCGGGCGGGTCAACGGCATGATCAAAGGGGACGCGAAAAGCGGCGCATCCTCTTTCCGGCTGGGCGGCACAGTCAACGGAGCCAACGGCCGGTATACCTATAAAATAGCGGATACGAAGGTCACAGTGGAAACCAATCTGGTGCTCCGGTTTTTCCTGAAACCCGAAAACGCCGGCGGACAGCGTGTGTTTGTGGACCTGCAGTTTCGTGACGGCAGTTGGCTGAGCGACTACCCCGAATGTGAAGCGCTGCAGATTCGCGGCACGGTCGGCGAATGGACCGGCGCGGAGATCTATCTCAGCGGCAGCCTGAAAGGGAAAACCATCATCGGCGTCGCGGCGGCATATGCCGGAACGGTTTCCTCCGGCGGTTTTTCGGCTCTGATCGACGATATCGTTATCGCCGATACCGAAAGGAAGCTGGACAATATCGCCGTTACCGCCCAACCCGACCGGAAAAACTACGTTGCCGGTCAGATATTTGATCCCGCCGGCATGATCGTCACTGCTTATTATAGCGACGGCCGTAGTGCCGAGGTTACCGGGTACACAGTTTCCCCTGCCGGCGGTCTGCCGGTGGGAGATAACCAGACGATTACCGTTTCTTATTCCGAAGGGGATGTGACCAAAACGGCTGAAATCACCGGAATCAACGTGATTCCGAAGGCGTTAGAGAGTATTGCCGTTACCGCGCCGCCGGACAGGACGAGCTATATCGCCGGACAGCCCTTTGACCCCGCCGGCATGGTGGTCACCGCTGTCTATAATGACGGCGCTACCGCCGCGGTTACCGGGTATACACATTCTCCTTCCGGCGCCCTGTTGGCCGGAAGCAATCAAACGGTTACGATTTCGTATACCGAAAACGGCGTGACCAAAACGGCGGCGATTACCGGGATCAACGTTGTTCCGAAAGCGTTAGAGAGCATTGCCGTTACCACGCCGCCGGACAGAACGCAGTATATCGCCGGACAGCTGTTTGACCCCGCCGGTATGGCAGTCACCGCCGCTTATAATGACGGCAGCACCGCCGTGGTTACCGGCTATACATTTTCCCCGGCCGGCGGTCTGGCGGCCGGAAACAACCAGACAGTCACCCTTTCTTACACCGAAGACGACGTGACAAAAACCGCTGAGATCACCGGCATTACGGTGATCGAAAGAATGATTGTAAAAATCCAAGTGTTGACGCCGCCGGCAAAGATACATTATGTTGCGGGAGAGCGTTTTGAAACCGCCGGATTAAGTATAACTGCCGTGTATAACGACGGTTCAAGTGAAACGGTGAGCAGCGGATTTACCGTTTCGCCGGACGGTGTTCTCGCGGTCGCTGATAACAAAATAATCGTCAGTTACGGCGGCCAAACGGCGGAAATTGGGATAACCGTCGTAAAAAGACCGACGATATGGGGCAATGTCAGCGGCAGCGGCGTTCTGGGAATAACCGATGCCCGGATGGTTTTACAGTTTTTAGTGGAAAAAATCACGCTGACCGAAGAACAGCAGGATATAGCGGATGTGGATGGCAAGGACGGCGTGACCATCACGGACGCGCGATGGATATTGCAGAAAATAGTGGATAAAATTGATAGATTTCCGCGTGAAAAATAAAGCTCACACAGACACAGGAAGCGGCAGAGCCATTCACCGGGGGTATATAGTTGTTCCACCCCTAAACCGGCTCATCTTTGACGTGGAACAACTATAATTGCTTTAGTTCGAGTTGGTATTCGGGCATGAGGGTATCTTATAGAAACTCCAAAAAAAATTGCCGGAAACCTCAAAATCATGCCCACGGCTGCAGCATGGTAACTGGGGATAAAAACCATGATAGAAAGATATTTAGAAAACATCAACGATCCGCGTCAGGCATGGAAGATCCGGCACAATTTGTATGAAGTGATCATAATGACCATCTGTGCGGTGGTGGCAAAGTGTGAAGCATGGTATCAGATAGAGCAGATGCCATGAGCTGCCAAAAGGATATCGCAAAAAAAATCGCAAAGAAAAAAGCGGATTACGTTTGGAGTTGAAAGGCAACCAAAGTAGTTTGCATGAAGATGTGAAGCTGTATTTTAATCACATAGAAGTGAATGCCAAAACCGTTACAAAAGAAAAGGGACACGGCAGAATTGAAACGCGGGAATATTTTTTAGAACCTGATATTGATTGGTTGCCACAAAAAACGGATTGGACGAAATTATAGCTGTTTGATAAAACATGTCCGGGCGCTTTACTTGATTTTCTCCGCGCGGGTCGCGACGATATGACCAATTCAACTTGTTTTTTTAGACGATGTCCATCTGTTAAGCTCGGTAAAGTTTCGCAAATCCAAATCAGGATTTTTAGAACATCGGTACGCGCTGGGGGTCGGAACGTCTGCTCCGTTTAGATATCTTGCAATTTCTGATGGTTTAGCTCCGTGTGATGCCATATCAAAAATTTTTTTAACAATGGAAGAAGCGTCTTTGTCAATCACAAATTTGTTTTTATTCTTCTCGCTTTTTTGATATCCATACGGAGCGTAACGGCCGATATAGCTTCCCTCTTTCATTTTTATCATCAATGCTGAACGTATTTTCCTTGAAGTGTCGCGGGCATACATTTCATTAGTAATGCTCGAATAAAGAATGGTATCAGCTGATTTTGCCTACAAACT
>WRDE01000041.1 GCA_009783605.1 Oscillospiraceae bacterium | reverse complement strand
TAACAGATCCGGGAAGAAGGTGTATTGCGCCATATCGTATGCCTGAATCGCCGACAGTTCAAGCGGCAGCTCTTCCGGCTTCATGTTGAAATACAGCGGGAAGATTTTTTTGCCGCTGTCTATATTTGCGATATCTAAATACCGGCTCCATTCATTTTTCACCCATACCGCGTTGACATATGCGGCTTTAGACGCGATGACCAGCATAACCCTTGCGGTATTCAAGGCGTTGAATATCTGCGGCTCCCAATCATCACCCCGCCTGAGCGACCGCGCGGCAAAGAACACCCGATACCCCTTTTCGGTAAGGATGTTGAACAGATTCCAGCCTCTGTTTGAATCCTCCGTTTTGGATTGTGTCAGCTCGTCGGTATCCTTATAGCAAATAAATATGTCATACGGCTGTTCCCGGTCTGCCTCGGCGCCGATTTTCTGAAGTATCCGGTTTATTTCCTGCCCTCTTTTTTCATATTCCATTTTCATGGCAACATCTCCGGCGGCCTCAGTCAAATCCAACGCTCTTCTATAGCTTGGATCGGCTAAAAAAGATTTTTTGACATAGCGGCTGCAGGTGGGGATACATCTGCCGGTGGCTTCGTCATCTACGAAAACGATCCCGTACCGGCAGAGGGCGATGCTGAAATGAACCCAGGCATTGCTGTCATCTTCATATGTATACCGCTCATATGCTTTGAGCGATTCATCAAACTCGCGGTCCTGCCGCAGGCGGGCGGCATTGGTGAGAAGATTGCTCTTTTTCCCGTCGTTGGCATCCTGGGGGATCGGGACAATGCTGTCACAGTGCAGACAGGTATACAACGATTTTTCAGCGTCGAAAATCTCCAAACTACTCGCGCCGCAGTTATAACATTTTAAGGCCGTCATGAAAAAATCCCTCCTGAAAATTGATCAAAGCAATTCGTTGTATAATCCGATAGACTCCAGGTGCTTTTTGGTCTTGGCGTTTCCCACAAAGAAACCGATCAAGGCCATATAGGTAACCCAGGTCATTTTCTGCTTGCGCGTTTCGATCAGGGAATAGGTTTGCCTTGAAATACCGATGCTGCGCGCCAAATCCCCCTGAGATAGCCGCATCCGCGCGCGAAGGATCGGCAGTTCGTCGGTGATCAATGCGATCAGCCGGTCCCGTTCCATATCGTCGTTATGATCAGGCATGCCAATCCTCCTTTGCCCGGGTGATTTCCACAACCAAACGCATTATACACAATGTATCTGATTTTGTCAATATGTAAACACAAGAAAAGGTCAAAAAATGTCGAGAGGCGTTTCGGAAGAACCGGCGCCGGTTCTCCTTCGCGTTATATTCGCCGCCGTTTACTTCGGTTAAAAGCAGGGACAGAGATTTTGAAATTTGAAAATTTAAATCCGTGATTATTTTATCAAAACACTTCGTTTTTGATAAAATATATGGTAATATACTGAGTATATCAAATACAATAAAGACCCGGGCGGCTCCGGGAGAGAGCTATACGTCGGCAGGCTATTTTGACGAAAGGGAGAATCCGATGAGACGGTTCAGAAGATTTTCAGCGTTTATAAGTATGTTGATGTTATTGGCCGCCATGCCGCTGCCGCTGTCGGCTGAGGAATCGCGATTCCTCAGCGATATGGCGTTTGACGCGGTGGTGGGGTGGGAAAACAGCGCCATCGGCAAGGTCGGCGTGGACCGGGGGCTGGACGGCAAACCCCTGCGGTTTCGGACGGGGGCGGCCTTTGCTTACTACGAAAAGGGGCTGTGCGCCCACGCGGACTCCCGGCTGACCTTTGATGTGGCCGGGCTGAACGCCGTCCGGCTGACCGCCGTTATCGGCGTCCATGACGGGGATAACAGCGACGCGAAGGACGCCGCCAACGTTTTGTTTATCGTCAAAGCGGACGAGGAGGAGATCTACCGCAGCGGTTCGGTCAGGATCAACACCGGCAACATCCCCATTTCGGTGGATATCCCTCTGGGCACGGGCAAGCTCTACCTGATCACGGCCGGGGTAGATTCGATCCGGGGCGCCCACAGCGCCTGGGCCGACGCAAAACTATTTTTTGATCCGGATGCGGGCGATTACCTGCAAAGCATCACGGCCACAGCCGATAAAGCCGTTTTCGCGTTGTCCGAAACGGCGCGTATTACGGTGGCCGGCATTATGGCGGGCGGCGGGCAGGCGGATCTGTCAAAGGCGGATATCCGCTATACCTGTTCGGACGATACCGTGCTGACGGCAGGCGCGGACGGCGTGCTGACCCCGATACGGCCGGGGGCCGCTTCGGTCACGGCGGCAGTCACGCTGAACGGCGTTACCAAAAGGGACACGATGGATTTTATCATTACGGGAGAGAGGCAGGATACGATGTGGCAGGTATTTTCTCCGGACAACAATACGCAGCTTGTGTTGATGCTGGGGCCGGACGGTTCCCTGCAATACAGCGCGGCGCAGAACGGGGAGGTGGTGATCCGGCTCTCTTCGCTGGGCATACAGAGCGGTCGCGGGGACTTTTCCGCCGGGCTGGCGTTCCAAGGGCAAAGCAAGCCGACCGAGATACGGGACGTCTACACCGTCGCCTCCCGCAAAAAGAAGGTGTATGTCAATCACGCGCATGAGTGTACATACACATTCCAAAAAGGCGATATGTTGTTTCAGGTGATCGTCCGCGTATACGACGACGGCGTGGCTTTCCGGTATGTGATCGAGAGCTTGGACCATACGGAGCAATCCCTCCGGATCACCGGCGAGCAGACCGGGTTTACCGTGCCCCGCGGTGCCAACACCTGGGCCATGATCCACGATTCCGGCAATATTTTCTCTTATGAAAGCGATTATCTGCCGGGCAAGATTGAAGTGCTGAACGGCAATTATTGTCTCCCGTTTTTATATGAGACAAAGGGCGGCGCATTCGTGCTGCTCTGCGAGGCGGATTTGACGGGGGATTATGCCGGCTCGATGCTGAAAACCTCCGGCGACGGTATTTTACGCTATTCCTTTACGCCGCAGCAGAAAACAGCGGTGACCGTGAAAACCCCCTTCACCTCTCCCTGGCGGTATGCCGTGATCGGCGATCTGGCGGCGACCACCGTCAATACCATGGCGGAAAATCTGTCCCCCGAACCGCCCGGACCGATCGGGTGGGACGGCGATTTCTCCTGGGTGGAGCCGGGCACCGCCGCCTGGACCTGGATGGTCGGCGGCGCGGGGATGCAGGGGAATCAGGCCGACACTAAAAAATACATTGACTTCGCGGCGGAGATGGGCTGGAGATATTACATTCTGGACGACGGCTGGCAGCCGAACCGCCACGAAAACGGCACGGGCCCGAACGGCGCCCTTTACACCGGCGTCCGCGCCTGGTTCCCGGACATTATCGAGTACGCGGAGCAAAAAGGGGTCGGCATCATCGTCTGGGTACACTGCAACGATCTGCGGACCCAGGCGCTGCGGGACGAGCGGCTGCCGGTGTGGGCCGGGATGGGAATCCAAGGCGTCAAGGTCGACTTCTTCGAGAGCGAGGCCCAGGACCGCATCAAGCTGTATAACGATATTTACCGGGACTGCGCCAGGCATAAGTTAGTGATGAATCTGCACGGCGCCAACAAGCCCACCGGCGAGGTGCGCACCTATCCCCACGCGCTGACCCGGGAGGCGATTCGCGGGCAGGAATATTCGGATGTGCACGGTCATCAGCTGGCGACGCTGCCCTTTACCCGGAGCGCTGTCGGGCCGGGCGATTTTACCGAAGCGCTTGTTCCGGCGGGGAAATCCGATACCACCACCGGCGCCCAGATGGCGATCTCGGTGCTGCTCCAGAACGGCATGCATGTCATGGCCGGCTCGGCGGAGAGCTATCGCAGCAGCAACGCCTATACCTTTTATAAGGATTTCCCGGCTGTCTGGGATGAAACCAAGCTGCTGGACGGGTATCCCGGGGAATTCGCGGTGATGGCACGGCGCCGCGGAAACGTCTGGTATGGCGGCGCGGTCACGGTTGCGCCGCGGACAGCCGGCTTTGATCTGCGCTTTTTGGGTGAGGGGAGCTATACCGCCTATATTTACCAGGAGGGCGCCGCGGCAAGGGGCGATGTGGTATTGCGGCAGACGGACGTCACCCGGATGGACACGCTGACCATTGCTATGCAGGCGAACGGCGGCTGCGCGATAAAACTTGTCCCGGAGAATGACCAGCCGGCTCCCTCGGACGCCGTGACAGAGCTGTTGATGGCCTTGCCGGACACGATAACGGCGCAGGATCAGGTTGAGCAGGTGGAGCATGCGCGGGACGCGTTTGACCGGCTGTCGATAGAGGAACAGCTGAAGGTGCCGAAATTGTTGGTTGAAAAATTGGAGCGGTTGGAAAAGCAGCTGAATCCCGATCCGGTAGTATACGGCGATGTCAACGGCAGCGGCGGCGTCGATATCGGCGACGCCCGGTTGGTGCTGCAGCATTTGGTGGGTAAGATAGCCTTGACCCCGGAGCAATTTGACCGCGCCGCCGTCCGGGAAGCCGGCAGGGTGGAGATCTCCGACGCGCGGCTGATCCTGCAATTTTTGGTCGGCAAGATCCAAGCGTTTCCGCGGGAAAATGTTGTTTAGGGAATCCGATAATCAATAAATAGACAGGAAAGGCGGAAAAATCATGGTTAAAAAGCGGATGTTTGGTATGTTGGGCGGGGTGCTGGCTTTGGCCATACTGATCGGGGCCCTCGGCGTATGGCGGCCTGTCCGGGCGCAGGAGGAGGACGCGTTTGTGCCGGGGGATGTCAACGGCAGCGGTGCGGTGGATATCGGCGACGCCCGGATGGTGCTGCAGCATTTGGTCGAAAAAATCACGCTGGACGAAAACCGGCTGATCGCTGCCAATGTGGACGGCAAAGGAGTTTCGATCACCAGCGCCCGGCTGATTCTGCAATTTCTGGTGGATAAGATAGACGGCTTCCCGGACGCCCAGCGGCCGCCGGAGCTGCCCGATCCGCCGCCGGGTATGCGGCCGGCGGTGCTGCCCACGGCGGACGGACCATTGGAAGGAGCGGTGGACGTGGTTATCAAGGATAAACCGGATACATTCTGCAACCCCATCAATATCAGCTATCAGTTCCAGAATGACGACAGCAACAGCTTCAACAGCCGGGAATCGGCCGACCCCGCGCTTATCATCTATAAAGGCGAATATTTCCTCTTCGCCTCCCACGGCACCGGCTACTGGTGGTCCACCGATATGCTGACCTGGAATTTCGTCTATGTCAGCAAGGCCGCCATGCCCGAGATCAACTATTTTGCCCCCGCCGTCTGCGTCATCGGCGACACCGTCTACCTGACCCATTCCAGCGGCGGCGCGATCTATAAATCCGATGACCCCAAGGGCGGCCAATGGACCCGGGTGGGCAAGCCGATCCACTGGGACGACCCCGCCCTCTTCGTGGACGACGACGGCAGCGTGTACTGCTACTACGGCTGCTCGCCGGTGGACCCGCTCAAGGTGGTGAAGCTGAATCCGAACGAGAACATGAAGGTAATCGAAGGCCCGGTCGAGATCTATCAGTCCAACAAGTGGGCCAACGGCTTTGAGATGAGCGGCGACAAGAACGAGGTGGGCAACGACCCCTGGCTGGAGGGCCCGTGGATGACCAAGCATGAGGGCAAATACTATCTCGAATTCGGCGTCCCCGGCACCGACGCCGCCTATGCCGACGCCTGCGCGGTAGCGGACGCCCCGATGGGGCCGTTCACGCTGTGCACCAACAGCCCGGTGTCCTATAATGCGACCGGCTACCTGATGGGCGCCGGCCACGGCTCCACCCTGCGCGACCTGCACGGCAACTACTGGAAGATCGACACCGCCGTATTGTCGGTGAACACCATGTTTGAACGGCGGTTAGTACTCTTCCCGTCTACCATCAACGCCGAACGGCAGGAGATGTACGCCAACATGGTGCGGGCGGACTATCCGATCTATCTGCCCGAGATTATTGGGGGCGGCTTTGAAAACCCCGGCCCCGACTGGCATTTGGTGTCCTATGGCCCGGCGGCGGTCAGTTCGTCCTCTAATCTGAATTCATCCAAGGGGCCGGATAAAGCGTTCAACGAGAACATCCGCAGCTGGTGGAGCGCTTCCACCGGCAACGCCGGGGAGTGGATTGAGGCGGATTTCGGCAAGTTGGTGTCGGTCAACGCGCTGCAGATCAATTTCGCCGAGCAGGACGCGACCGGCAAGAATAATCTGCGCAGCAACAGCTGGGTGACGCGGTATCTCGTGGAGTTTTCGCAGGACGGCGGCACATGGCACACGTTGGTGGACAAGAGCGGCGCCGTGGCCGAGCCGAATAAGGCGCAGGACTACACCCACGACTATTTCGAGCTGGCAAAACGTATCGGCATACGGTATATCCGGGTGACCAATAAAGGCCCGGTGCCGGCGGGCGGCAAATTCGCCATCAGCGGCATCCGGCTGTTCGGCCACGGCGGCGGCGACGCCCCGGCCGAGCTGACCGACTTCACCGTCAACCGTCCGGTATCCGACGAGCGCACCGTCACCCTCAGTTGGACCGCGGTGCCGGGCGCCCAGGGCTACTTCATCCGCTACGGCAGCCGGGAGGATGCCCGGCACATCCAGTGGCAGGTGATTGGCGCCAACACCGCCACCATCCGCAACCTGATGATGGGGGTGGATTACTGGTTCACCATCGACACCTACAACGACAGCGGCTATACGCCGGGGACGGTGGCGAAAAAGGCCGGGTGGACCGTGCCCCGCCCCGCCCGCCCGGTGGAGGGCCCCGATCCGGAAAACTTCAAGGATACCGACAAATACCCCGTCTATGAAGCCGAGGCGGCGACCGTCAACAATGCCGATATCCGCAGCGACCGGGACGCGTCGGGCGGCAAATCGGTCGGCAACCTGCACAACGCCGGCGCGTATTTGGAATTTAAGAATATAGAAGGCGGCCCGGAGGGCGGCGCGGGCACGCTGTGGATCGTGTATTCCAACGGCAACGGCGGCGCGACGGTGCGGACTACGGTGACGGTCAACGGTACTATCCTGGGGCAGTTTGTGCTGCCGTCTACCGCCAACTGGGATACCTTCAAAGGATTCGGAATCCCTGTCACCGGATTGACGCCGGGGGCAACCAACACCATCCGGTTAGGCGGCGGGATGGGCGGGTTCAACGCGGATTTTATACAGGTCGTGTATGAATAAAAGCAGCCATAAAAATAGCTCCCGCGATGAAGCGGGAGCTATTTTTATGGCGTTCGGTATATCATCGACCGGTCTAAGTAACCGCTGATCTGATAAAAACAGGATTACCCCGGAAGCGTCTTACCAGCCGCTGAAACGCGCTATCCCAGCTCTTGTAAGCACCGTCTGCGTTTATAACGGGTATATAAGAGGAGTACGCCGATGGATCCTGTCATGGCTATCAGCCCTGCGCTGAGGAATACCGTGACGCCGGGGCCGCCGACGAAGGGGAGGATCGCGCCGATGTGGTAGCTATTGGTGAAGCACGGCCGGGCCACGGGGGTGATTTCGGTATATTCCGTCCATTCCGGAATATCGTCCCGCTCCCCTTCGGTTTTTGCTTTATACCGTACATCCACATGAATATGGTTTTCGACGACCGATACATCCACCTTGATCAAATACTGCGTCGGGTCATAGGTCCAGCTGTCCGCGCCGTCGTCGTTCTCCTCCAACAGGTAGTAGTATACATCCGCGCCCAAACCGGTCAATGCGAAGGTAACGGTACCGGCGCCGTTGACGCTCTCTACCATCGGCGCCGCGGGCGGATCCAACGAAGCGCCGTTTGCGCCGACCCGGGTAAGCCCGAAGGTGAATTTTCGCGTATTCTCGGGTGCCGGCGGGTCGCCGGTGATCTCCTTTTGGACAGTGATCTCGGTATCCGCTATGAATTTTTCATTGCCGATATGCACGCTGTCCGCCACAAACGGGACCGCGGCATTCGGGATTGAGAACCGGAGCTTGCCCTCAAGCGCGCTCTTTTCGGTCGATGACTGCGCATACAGTACGAAGAAGGTGTAGTTATCCGGCGCGTCGGGGAGAACATATCCGTAAGGCGCTTCCTTTTCGACCAACAGGTAGGTGGCTTTATGGGTCGGGGTAAGCCAGGGCGAGGTGAACTCCGCTATACCGTCCGGGTCGGTCGTCGCCGACTGCACGTAATAGAAATTCATGAACACATCGGTCCCGCCGGTATTGCCGGTTTTTATCGGGATCATCTTGGAGGGGGCGGGGGAACCGAAATCCACGTTGCTGGGAATCGCCATATACAGCTCGAATTCGGCGTCCTTCAGCCGTCTGGCCGGGTTCCCGTCTTCTTCTTTATATAAGTACAGTACTTTGTTGTCAGCCTTGGTGCTGCCGGTGGTAGCGGTGACGATGTAGGTATCGTTCTTGAAAACGCAGGATTGGCCATAAACCGAAATGGTATTGGCAAAGTTTGCGGTTTTTCCCGGTTCGGTCGTAATCAGCGCTACATACCGGACCCGGACCGGCGTTTCATCCGGCAGGATGAATTCGACCTGGGTGGAGCTGACGACATTGACGCTCCACAGCTCCCCGGGGGTCGCCGAGACCGGCTGGGGGATCCAGACGCCGTCCCAGATGCCGTCATTCTTGGTCTGGGTTTCTAACTCGATGGTGCTGAGATAGAAGGCCAGCTCGCCGTCCATGACATCGATCGCCTTGAACCAGTTCTGCGGGATCCCCGCCGGCACCAACTTCCGGCCGTAGGGGTTGATCTCAATCGCGACATCAATGGCGTTGGAACCGCCCGCGCCTTCAAGATCCATATTCTTATCGAGGGGATTGCTGCTATAGCTGACCTTGGTGCCGCTCTTGAAGGTTGCGCCGTCCTTGGTCGTTATCTCGGCGGTATTGTTGAATGTGCCGGACTTGGTCAGATCCTTGAGCCGCAGCTGGTAATGGATCTCGACCCGGAAATTCTCCGCGTACCAGTCGGCGGTTTCCAACCCGCCGGTACGCAGCGACGACGACGCCAGATCGGTGCTCCAGGACAGCTGCGCAAGCTGTGTCAGATCGACCGAGAAGCTGCCGTTGAGGGCGGTGAGCGCGGCGCTTTCGGTGATGTTCGCGCCGCCGATCTGTCCGGTGCCGGTATACGGCCCGTAATACCGCGTGGTCGGCCGGTGCTCGACGACATAGAAGGATTTCGGCACATACTCCAGCGCCGGGTCGAAGGTATCCTTGAACGCGGCGGCGCCGGTTTCAAAGAGCTGCTGCAGCTGGTTATAGTTCAGGTGCACCGTATAATCGAAGACGGCATTGTCGGATCTCGTCGCCTTGCCGGATTTGTGGATCGGCCAGGCGACTTCGGCTATCGACACATTGCCGAGCGGGCCGCTGCTTCTGCGGGTATCAGCCCAGTTGACCAATTTAAAGGTCGGATAGCTTTTAAGCATATCCTCAAGCGACTTGCCGCCTAAATATTCGCCGAGCGTCAAATCAAGAACGTCCCAGAACACCATCTCCAGATACTCTTTTACCGTCATAGTCGGGTAGTTGAAAGCCGGCGATAACCATATTTCAGAACCCGCTACTTGTGTTTCATTTACATACTGCAAGAAATTTGTGTTCCAATACGCGGCGTGCTCCTGGTATAAATAATCCCTGACCTTCATACCCGGATCCATGTTTGTGGCGCCTGAGCTGGGTATCATCATTTTAAAATCGTCGAGATACATTCTGTAAGAAAGAACTATGGTTTTTGCATCGCTATAGGGCCACGCGGAACTGTTTCTGTCGTCCGGACCGGTCAAAAGCGTGCCGCTGGCGCTGCGGTTATAGAACAAATATAACCGGGTCTCTTTATTGGTTGAAGTGGAGGTAGGGCTGTATCCGATAACATAATTAAACACGGGATCATTAGTAGTCCCGGCCGGTTCCGGATACGCCTTCACCGAGAGATTACTGAATTTATTGGGAGCAGCATCAATGCGGAACATTTTTAATGCCGGATCCGCGCCGTACCGCTCTTCACCATAAAAAAGGATATCGCGGAAATAGATCAGATTGTGATAGCTTCCGGCGGGGACATAGTACGAAATCGAATAATCGACATAATATTTGCCCGTATCTTCGTCCCACTCAATACCGGACACCGTTTTTGTGGTGGTCGGATTATCCGGCTTCGGGCCGTTGATCGGCACCTCATCGTGAGTCTTCAAGTGCTTGTATGTAACGTCGTTCCTGAAAATTTCGGTGTCTCCGACGGCAACCTCCGACGGCGCCTTGACCGCGGTATCGAAGGTGATGACCACCCGGTAGATCTCGCCGTAGGTGCCGGATCCGCCGGCAACCGCGCTGCCCGCGCCGGGGACGGTGAAGGTGAAGGTGTTGCCGGTGATGACGAACGCCGCCCCGAATTCATTGGCTTTGAACGAGCTGCGGGAGGGGCTGGTGCGGGTGATCCGGTCGCTGCTCTGGAACGAGCCGTCGGCCCGGGATGGCGCGCGGTATAATTCGATGTCGATCACCGAAGCGGCGGGGAATACCATATTGGTGCCGAGGGTATCGGTGATGGTTTGGCCGTTGAGCGCTTCCTTGGTGTTGCCGTTGCTGCCAACCTTGATTTCCCAGGAAATCGTATTGTCTTTTTCGTTATATACAGCGGTTTTGGACAGAAAATCCCGTGGCTCCACCCTGACCTCGGTACTGCCGGTGCCGTTGCCCTGCGGCATGCCGATGATGACATTGTTTACGAGCGGGAAG
>WRDE01000040.1 GCA_009783605.1 Oscillospiraceae bacterium | reverse complement strand
GGGATGGAGCAGTCGATTGCGATGACGCTGCCGGGGTTGAGCGTGCAGTTTGTAGTGATTAGTGGATAGTGATTAGTGATTAGAAGAACACAATTACAGACGTGCTTTTCTATCCACTAATCGCTAATCACTACCCACTATCCATTTAATATAAAGGGAGGGACCAATCAGAAATGTACCGCAAACAGGAATGTGTGGCAATGCTGCTGGCCGGGGGGCAGGGGTCGCGGCTCTATGCGCTGACTAAGGAGATCGCCAAGCCGGCGGTGCCTTACGGCGGAAAGTACCGGATCATCGACTTTCCGCTGTCCAACTGCACCAATTCCGGCATCGAAACGGTGGGGGTGCTGACCCAGTACCAGCCGTTGGAGCTGAACGACTATCTCGGCTCGGGCGAGCCGTGGGATCTCGACCGGGCCGAGGCCGGCGTACATGTGCTGCCGCCGTTTCAGCGGCAGCGGGGGGCCGACTGGTACAAGGGCACCGCCAACGCCATCTACCAGAACATCCCCTTCATCGAGCGGTACCGGCCGGAATACGTGCTGGTGCTGTCGGGCGATCATATCTATAAAATGGATTATTCCAAGCTGATCGCCGCACATAAAGAGAAACAGGCCGACTGCACCATCGCGGTCTTAGAGGTGGAGATGGAGGAGGCCAGCCGGTTCGGCATCCTCAACACCAACCCCGACGGCTCGATCTATGAATTCGACGAAAAACCGGCGGTGCCGAAAAGCAATCTCGCTTCGATGGGGATCTATGTCTTCACCTGGGACAAGCTGAAGAAGCATCTGGAATTGGACGAGGCGAACAAAAAATCCGACAACGATTTCGGCAAAAACCTGCTGCCGGCGATGCTGGCGGCGGGGGAGCGGATGTTTGCCTACCGGTTCGGCGGGTACTGGAAGGACGTCGGCACCATCGACAGCCTCTGGGAGGCCAACATGGACCTGCTCAACCCCCATGTGCCGTTGGACCTGACCGGCTCCGAATGGCGGATCTATTCCCGCAGCCCCTCCGCGCCGCCCCACTACATCGGCCGGGCCGCCGACGTGCAGAACAGCATGATTTCCGAAGGCTGCGTCATCGACGGGCGGGTGGATTTTTCGGTGCTGTTCGCCAATGTGACGGTGGAGGAGGGCGCCGAGGTACTGGATTCGATCCTGATGCCCGGCACGGTGGTCAAAAAAGGCGCGGTGGTACAGTACGCCATCCTGGCCGAAAACGTCACGGTCGGCGAAGGGGCCGTGATCGGCGAACGGCCGGAATTGTGCGAAGATATCAAGGACTGGGGGGTGGCTGTGGTGGCCGCCGGCGTCGGCGTCGGCGAGGGCGCAAAGGTGCCGCCTAAGGCCATGATAGAGGAAGATACCCCATAGACAAACGCGAAGATTATTCTTAGCTCTACAATAAATAACCCCTTTCGCGTTTGCCACAGCGCTGATTATAGTTGATTACAAACGTCTGGCCTCTGGCCTCTGGCTTCTGGCCTCTGAAATTGAGGTGCAAACATATGAGAAACAACCAAGTATTAGGTCTGCTGTTCCCCAACGCCCGGGATGAGGCGCTGGGCGAGATCACCGCCGCCCGGGCGATGGGCTCGGTACCCTTCGGCGGGCGTTACCGGTTGGTGGATTTCACCCTGTCCAACTTGGTCAACGCCGGTATCACCAAGGTCGGGGTCATCACCAAGAACAATTATCAGTCGCTGATGGACCACATCGGTGCCGGAAAGGCGTGGGATCTGTCCCGGAAATCCACCGGGCTGCGTTACCTGCCGCCTTACGGCACCTCGGACGAGCAATATGCCGGGCGGATCGCCTCACTGGCCAGCATCGACCGGTTTCTGGAGATCGCCACCGAGGAATATGTGGTGATGTCCGACTGCTACATCGTGGGCAGCATTGATTTTGAACAGCTGCTGCGCCAGCATATCCTGACCGGCGCGGATATCACGGTTGCGTGCAAGGCGGGAGACAAGGTGGATTTCCCGGACCAGCTGCGGCTGACCTGCGGCGCGGACGGACAGATTCAAGATATCACAATCGGCGGTAATAAGAAGTCCGGTTACACCGGGCTGGGTATTTATGTGATGAAGCGGGAGCGGCTGCGGCAGCTGACGGCGGAGGCACAGTCGCGCAATCTCGGCAACTTCGAGCGGGATGTGATCCAGCGGCATCTCGGCATTCTGAAGCTATACAGCTATCCGGTAATGGAATACACCGAGGTCATCACCTCCCTTTCCGCGTATTACCGCGCCAGCATGAATCTGCTGGCTCCCGGCACCCGCCGCCAGCTCTTTACGCCGGAGCGGCCGGTGCTGACCAAGGTGCGGGACACCGCGCCGGCGGTTTACGGTCTCCATGCCGCCGTCAGCCATTCGTTGGTGGCCGACGGCGCCCGGATCGACGGCGAGGTGCGCAATTCGGTCATCTTCCGGGACGTCCATATCGGGCGCGGCGCGGTGGTGGAAAATGCGGTGATCATGCAGGGGACGGTGATCATGCAGGGGGCGCGGCTCAACTGCGTGATCTGCGACAAGGGGATCACGGTGAAGGACGGCGGTTCTTTGCGGGGGGCGGCGAGTCATCCGGTGTATATTGAGAAGGGCGCGGTTGTATAATGCTGAATGCTTAATGCTTAATGACAGGCCGCCACAATTCAGCATTTAGCATTTAGCATTGTTTTGGGAGATCACCATTTATGATCCGTCAATCTATTAAAATCGCCTTTATCGCGGTCTGCCTGCTCGGGGTATTGTGCGGTGTGTTATTGCTGCCGGCGTCGGCTGATACCACCCGGCAGTTCGGCGTCCACGGGGATCTGGACGGGGACGGGGAGGTCACGGTTTCGGACGCCCGGATATTGCTGCAGTATTTGGTGAAAAAGATCGACTTCAACGATTTCGGGTATCTGCGGGCGATGGCTGACGTCAACGGCGACAATGCCGTGGATATCAACGATGCGCGGTTGGTATTGCAGAAGATCGTCGGAAAGATCGATACCTTTCCGTGGACGCCCAATCTGTTGTTTGTCGGCAACAGCCTCACCTACTGGGGTCTGGCGCCCGAGAGCATGAGAACGCTCTGCCGGCTCAGCGGCCGGCCGCTGACGGTATTGAAGCATACCCCGCCGACTACCTGGTTAGGCGATTATCTGAACCATTACGCCGCCGGATTTTATGAATATCACCGGCAGCAGGCGGATATTGTGGTGCTGCAGAACATGAACGACTATATCCTGCCGGAACCGGAATGTGTCGCGGAATTCCGCAGCTATTTCCGGCCGGGCACCCGGTTTTACAGCCTGATGACCGAGTACGCCTCCTGCCTGTTCTACGATTGGGACCCCGCCCCGCCCGGCGACGTGACGCCGATCCCCTGCGGGCTGGCCTTCTGGCTGCTCCGGGCCGACCCGCGGACGGCTGACTTTGACCTGTATGACCCCGACGGGTTCCATCCCAACGAGTTATACGGGTATCTGCAGGCGCTAACCGCTTACGCGGTAATATACCAGACCACCTGCGTGGGGCTGCCGTATGATTTTTTGAGCGATAAGGCATTGACCTGTCTCGGCGGCGGCGATATCGCGGAGAAGATTCTTTTGATCCAGCAAAAGGTCATGGAAGCGGTGGCGGCGGATCCGGCGGATTATCCGGTGATTATACAGGAGATCTGGAAGGTCACTGACCCGTATTAAAGCGGTTCGCCAAATTTCCCGTTTTGCCGCGGAGGAATTGGGGTATTCTTATTCCGATTACGAACATAATGCTTAATTCTAAATGCTGAATGCTCAATGAAAGGCCGCCGCAATTCAGCATTAAGCATTCAGCATTTAGAATTATTATGAAGAGGGGAACAAAACAGATGAAAGTTTTATACATCACCAGCGAGGCCAAGCCTTTTGCCGCTTCCGGCGGATTGGGCGACGTGGCGGGTTCGCTGCCGGCGGCTATCACCGCCAAAAAGACCGCCTGCCGGGTGGTTATGCCGCTGTATGACGCGGTGCCGGAATCGCTGCGGGCCGGCATGACCTTTCTGACCAGCTTTACGGTCCCAGTGGCGTGGCGGCGGCAGTATTGCGGCGTTTTTCAGGCCAAAATCGGCGCCACCGTCTACTATCTGTTAGACAATCAATACTATTTCAAGCGGGCGGGGCTGTATGGCCACTACGACGACGCCGAGCGGTTCGCCTTTTTCGCCCGGGCGGTGTTAGAGATGCTGCCCCATATCGACTACCGGCCGGATATCCTGCACGCCAACGACTGGCAGACCGGGCTGGTGCCGGTCTATCTGTCGCTGTTCTACAGCGGCAACCCGTCGGTGGCGGAGTATGAGCGGTATCAGAACCTCAAAACCGTCTATACCATCCACAACATCCAATATCAGGGCAAATACGGCCGTGAGCTGCTGAGCGACGTCTTCGGCATCCCGGAGCAGTCGGCCGGCCTGGTGATCCACGACGAGTGCGTCAACCTGATGAAGGGCGGCATCGAGGCCGCCAACTGGGTCACCACCGTCTCACCCACCTACGCCAAAGAGATTCTGGACCCTTGGTACGCCCACGGGTTGGACGGGATGCTGCGGGCGCGGGAATGGAAGCTGTCCGGCATCCTCAACGGTATCGACACCGGCGACTATAACCCCGAAACCGACCCGGATCTCGCCGCCAACTATTCCGCCGACAGCTTTTCGGCGGGAAAAGCCGCCAACAAAGCGGCGCTCCAGAAGGAATGCGGCCTGCCGGTCAATCCGGATGTACCGCTGATCGGCATGGTGACCCGGTTGGTCTCCCACAAGGGGCTGGATCTGGTCAAATACGCCATACCGGACCTGCTGGCCGACGATCTGCAGATCTTAGTGCTGGGCGCCGGCGACTGGGCGTTTGAGAGCTTTTTCCGGGAGGCGAAGGAGCGCTGGCCGGATAAATTCTGCTTCTATGAGGGATTCCACCCGGCCATTGCCCGCCGGGTATACGCCGGTTCGGACATCTTTCTGATGCCCTCCAAAAGCGAACCCTGCGGGCTGGCCCAGATGGTGGCCTGCCGCTACGGCACGTTGCCGGTGGTGCGGGAAACCGGCGGGCTGAAGGATTCGATCACCGACTGCGGCGAGGATTTTTCGCGCGGCGAAGGCGGGGTCGGTTTCACCTTCAAAACCTACAACGCCGGCGACATGCTCCACGCCGTCTACCGGGCGGCCGGCGCCTGGCACAACAAAACCGACTGGCCGCAGTTAGTCGCCCGGGCCATGCGGGCGGACTTCAGCTGGGGCAAGTCGGCATTAGAATATATACGGCTGTATCGGGCGCTGTTGAAATAGTTGAAGGGGCAGACTATGCGGTTATAGTCTGCCCCTTTTGATGTTTATTCCGGTGTTAATTTACAAGCTGTCTGCCGGTTCCGTCGAGTTTCATGCGGTACATATTGCCATCATCCCAGCTAATATAATAAATCCAGTCGCCGACAATATTCGGACTAAATGCCTCATCATCACTCAACTTTTCTCTGCCGGTTCCGTCGGTTTTCATCCGGTATATGCAGTCGTCGTCCTCCCAGTCTTCATAATAAATCCAGTCATTTGCAACATTTATTCCCCCTGCGTAATTAATGCTCAACTTTTGCCCGCCGGTTCCGTCGGTTTTCATCCGGTATATACCGGTGTCACCACGAGCCCCGTTTTCAATGATCGTATAATAAATCCAATCGCCGGCAACATTGAGACTCGATACAGCATCATCACTCAGTTTTTGCCTGCCGGTTCCGTCGGTTTTGATACGGTATATATAACTGTCGTCCTCATAACTATAATTAATATAATAAATCCAGTCGCCGACAATATTGATATTCCATGTCTCATCATCACTTAGCTTTTTCCTGCCGGTTCCGTCGGTTTTCATACGGTATATTTTGCCCTCGTCATCCCAATTGATAAAATATATCCAATCGCCGCTAACAAAAACACGCATTGCCCAATCATTCCCCAGCTTTCGTCTTCCGGTCCCGTCGGTTTTGACACGGTAGATTGCTTGGCCGTCATCATAATTTACATAATAAATCCAGTCGCCGACGACGTTGAGGTACCATGAATCATCATTGTTCACTTTTTGTCTGCCGGTTCCGTCGGTTTTGATACGGTATATTTTATCGTCGTCATTCCGGTTAATATAATAGATCCAATCCCCCTGGATCGCCGCGAATCCGCCGTTCGCGATATTCCCCGGCGTATTCCCCTCCGTGTTGACAACCGATCCCCCCTCCCGCGGAAACAGCGTGATCTTCCCGACTAACATCTGCAGAATACACCGGGCGTCGGCGATGGTGACGCTGTATGTGACGCCGTCTTCCTTCAATGTACCGTTGACCGCGGCGGCGTCATACTGCGCCGGGGTCAGGGTGATTTTATCGACCAGATACTGCAGCACCATCCGCGCGTCGGCGATACTGAGCTGATCCCCGCCGCTGACACACCCGAGCAGATACGGCCCGTCGTCATCCTCCGCGGCGGTAAACAACGGAACCGCCGTCAATACCAACACCAAAACCACCCCGAGACATAACACCTGTTTTGCTTTTTTCATGATTTTTAACCCTCCTGTAATTTCTTTTAGTTAAATAGACTTCTTGCATAACTCACTTTGTGAGTTATGCTGGGCAAGTGTTTTCAACACTTGCCCAGACAAAACCGAAGGTTTTGCAAGAAGTCTAATATACCACCGGCAGAGTCAAAAAGCAAGAGGGTTTTTATATGGGAGGGCGCATTTGTACATTGTACATTCCCTAAACCGGCAGTTCCCCCACCTTCCCCACCAAATACTGCAAAACGACCCGGGCGTCGGTGATATCCACTTTATTATTCAAATCCACATCGGCGGCTTCGAGAGCGGGGCCGTCTAATGTTATCTTATCGACCAGATGCTGCAATACCAACCGGGCGTCGGTGATATTGACGCCGCCGTCGCCGTCGATATCGCCGATCAGCCGCCATTTTTCGGGCGCCAGCGCGGCGGCAAGGGTCCCGGCGGCGGCGTCCGCCGATTGCTGGATAGTGTTGGCGTTATTTAACACCGACCGGGCGGTTTTCAGCGCGTTTTCCAATCCCTGCCGGGCCGAGCGGACGAATTGCGGATATTCCGGCAGCTTTTGCTTATCCTCCCCCGCTTTTATCGCGGCTTCCAATGCTGTCAAATCCAGCGCCGGCCGCTCCTCGCTCAGAGTGTAGGCCGCCAGCGACAGATTGCCGGAACCGGCGGTTTTGGCCATCTTGATATACAGCGCGGCATTCCGGTCGGAGCGGTAGCGTATCGTCAGCATCCGGGATTCGGCGGTGCCGCCGGCCGAGAAGGAAAACACCTGTTTTTCGCCGCCGTATTCGCCGTATATCTCGATCTCTTCGGTGGCGTTCCAGCAGGCGATATACAGTGTCAGCTCCCGCCACCAGGGGGCGGAGGGGACGGTCAGCTCGATGGCGCTGGTGGACAGCACCGAGTTGACGCTGTCGGCGGCCGAGACGGTGGGGGCGCCGTCGGAGAAGGAGATTTTGCCCCGGTGATCGGTGACCCGGTAGGTATCGCCGTAGAAAACCGGCAGCGGCAGGACCGGCGGGACATCCGCTTTGCGGTTGACCGAGCTGACCGATTCCAGCCCCAGATGTACCCAGTCGGCGTTTTTCGGGTCGGACAGGTTGACGCTGGCCGGGTGGGCCTCCAATGTGACCTCCCGCTCTATCTCCACCGTTCCGGACACATCCTCATCCTGCGGCGTCTCAAAGGTCAGCCGGATGTCACTTGCATCGGTCAGCGGTGCAATAAATCTCAGCACATACACGTCGCCGTCGGGCGCGCCGCCGGCAAAGCCGAACGGCATGGCGGCGGGATCTTTCGGGATTTTGACGACGCCCGCCAGCACATTTTCGCCGTCTCTTACCGCGGCGGTCAGCGCGCCCCAGCTCGCCGGCGCGTGGATGCGGACGTTCCATATGCGGGAGATAACGGCGTCCGCGACATCAAACGTCCCCTGCGCCGCGCCGATGGAAACAACGACCTGTCCGTTATCGAACGAAGTCGACGTTTCGGTGGTGCGCACCTGGCCCTGCTTGTACGCGTTGGAATCGCCGTCGTCCTCATAGATGGTCTGGCTGCCGGTTAGTTGTGTGCTGGGATAGACGTCCAATGACAGCTCATGCCAGGGTTTTGCGTTGGAATAGGGTACGTTCTCGGCCAGCGGGATAATCGTGCCGGAGCGGACAAAAACCGGCGAGGTATCTTTGCCGTGGGTAACGGTGACCGTCTGCGGCCCGGTATATTCCTCCCCGGTCCAGACGTCGATCCAGCGGCCGCCCGGGATAAACACATCCCGCTGGCTGGCCCCGTCAAAAGCCCGGGCAGCCTTGAGACAGGCCTCCCAGCCGCCCTCCGCCTGATAGTATTCGATCCGGATATCGTAGGTCTGCCCGGCCTTCAGCACCGCCTCAGCCTGGCTGGTCATCACCATCGTGTCGATCCATTTGTCGATCACCAACTTGTTGTCGATCCAGACCCGCACCCCGTCATCGTGAGAAAAGGCGGGATACACATCGCTGCCGCCGCCCACCGTGATCTTGCCGGTCCAGCGGACTGAGAAATTGATGCTGCCCAACCCGGTCCCGGGGGATTTGCTGCTGTCGGGGTTGTTTACCTGCGTGTCAGTGCGGGTCAATACCGGCGTGCCGCTCAAATTTTTGTTATTGAAATATTCCGCTTTCAATCCCGGCTGGCCGTCGGGGGTTTGCAGCCAGGCTCCCGGCACCAATTCCGGCGCGGCGTCCCCCTCCCACAGCGGCGCGACCAAAATGCCGTCGCCGAGCAGGTATTGGGTGTCGTCCTTGGACGCGCCGTACTGGGGATAGTTGAAATCCAGCCGCCGCGCCAGCGGCAGGCCGGTGCTGTAGTTCTCGTGGGCCAGCGCGTAGAACAGCGGCAGCAGCCGGTAGCGCATGGCGATATAATCCAGCGCGATATTTTCCGCCTCCTTGCCGTAGAGCCACGGGGTGCGCTCATATTCCGGCTGGAAGGACGAGTGGTAGCGGAAAATCGGCGAAAAGGCTGCGTATTGGGTCCAGCGGATCCACTGCTCCGGCGATTGCACCCCGAAATGGCCGCCGACGTCGGCGCTGATATACGGCACTCCGGTCAGCGCGCCGCCCCGGACCGCATTGACGATCTCCTGCCGCAGCGAGGTGCTGGTGCAGAAGATGTCGCCGGTCCACTGGATCGAATAGCGGTGGGTGGCCAGATCCGGCGCCCGGTTGAACCTGCCGTGGTCGATCCCCTCGGTGTTGCTCAGCACCAACGGGCGGCGGCCCGGCGCGTTGTCTAAGGTTATGTAATGGAACAGATACATCCCCAGCGCGTCGGTGGAAATACCGTTTCCCGGAAACCCGGACCACGGCGACTTGATGTTGGTGCTCCAGTTGCGGTCATACCACCAGCTGTCCAATCCCATATTCAGATATCGCCGCAGGTTGTGGTTGCGGAACGGCACTTCAATCTCGCTCAGCGCGTGGCCGCCGTTCTGCGGTTCCGGGTGGTCGCTGAGGACGGTGTTGACGTTTTTGTCGGTGCAGGCCCGCAGAAACCGCTCCATGTTTGGATAAAAATTCAGATTTGGCTCATATCCCACACTGCCGTCGGCGTGCCACGGGGTGTCGATGACGAAATAATCCAACGGGAACCCCCGGCGGCGGTATTCGTCGATGATGGCCAGCGCCGACTGTTCGGTATAGTTGGCATACCGGCTGTGCCACAGCCCCAGCGCCTTCAGCGGCACCAGCTCGGATTCGCCGGTCAGCTTGATAAAGTCGGCCCGCAGCTGTCTGGAGGCCTGCTCGCCGCGGTACGGGACAAATACATACAGATCCGGCGCGTCGTTCGAGGCGTCCCAGCCGTTGACCTCCCGGAACAGGGTGTTGTCAGCCGGTTGGGGAGTATACCCCCACGCCGGCGGCACAATGCGCGGCGTGTCGGCGATGACCCAGGCCGGCGGCGTGTCGCCCGGAGCGGGGAGATATGGGTTGTTAGATGGCAGGCTGGTATACCGCCACAGCTCATTGTTATCCCCATCGGTCACGGTTACGCCGCTCAGCGAAACCGCGTTGTTTGGGACACTGATGGTATAATATGGCGTTCTAACCTGTGTCGTCGTCCCGACAACCGCCGTGGCTGCGTCTGTGCCCGGCCAGTCCCGGCCGGTGATATGAAAGGTCTCCCGATCCTCAAAGCCCTTGGGGCCTTTCAGCTCAATCCGGGCCATTGTTTCGGACAGGATCTGCACCCGGACATTCCCGATCTCCATAGCGAACACACCTCCGTTTTCCGCCGCGGCGGACAGAATAGCGCCAGCGGGGGCGACGGTCCGGGAATGAACGCCGACGCCGCCAATGAGGATACATAGCGCCAGCATGGCCGGCAACAAGCGGGATTTCATAAAGTCACGCTCCATTCTCGTTTTTTCAATCATACCATAAAAATGCCCGAAAAACAAGCGCATACCATGTGCAAAACAGTTGAATCCCATCCCGAAATATGGTAAAATTAAAAATAACAACCCACTTACCCAATTTTCAATTATCAATTTTCAATTTGCGAACGGAGTGAGCACCGTGTCCCGTATCCAACAAATCGCCGCCGACTGTGCCCGCAACGGGCGCTGCCAGCCACAGAATTCCTTTGTCCACGATACGCATACCCTCGCCCGGACGGAATACGCCGATCTGCCCCAGTGGGAGAAGATCGCCCGGTCG
>WRDE01000039.1 GCA_009783605.1 Oscillospiraceae bacterium | reverse complement strand
TTTAACAGTTTCATCTCTTTTCTCCTTGTGTTTTTGTTATATCCCAATATGATTTTCAAGCGCAATTGCTATATATCCACTATTTGTCAACCGGGAACTTATCGATCTTATCCACTAACTTTTGTAAAATCAACCGCGCGTCGGCAATTGTCAGCGTTAATCCGTTGTTGACCTTCGCCAATTCCGATTGCTCCGCATCCAATACGATTTTCCCGACCAGATGCTGCAGGACCAGCCGCGCATCGCCGATGTCGATATTGCCGTTCCGGTTGACGTCACCTTTTTGGTATAATGGCCCGTCCCACGGAACCTCCGGCGGTTCCCCGCCCGGGTTGAACTGGAACCAGTTGATGTTCACGCTGGTATCGAATACCATGTACAGATCCTGCTCGCCGGTCATATCCACCGTGATCGCGGACGAGGTGAAGGTGAAATAGGTGTCCCAGCCCGCCTGGCCGCCGGCGCCGGGGGAATAGGCGGGATGCTGCGGGTTGGTCAGGCCGGGTATCTGGCAGGTGGCGATCAGCGTGCCGCCCTCCGCCGCGTTCCGGCCGCCGATCCAGAAGCTCACATTGGCGATACCGGCGTCCTTCGACGCGCGGACCGTAATCGACTGCGGCGTGCCGAGGAAATACAGACCCTTATACACCACCCAGTCGCCGCCCTGGATATTGCCCAGATTCCAGCCGCTGCCGGTGGTGTCCGGGCAGCCATTGGTCTTGGGGGTATCCCGGTTGATTTTGTCGTCATACTGCTCTGCTTCGATATAGATATTGTTCATGGCTACCCGGTTATCGTTCACCGATTTGGTGTAAACAATCTTGATATACCGGTTCTCGCGCCAAACCTTTAAGGTTATTTCGCCCCCTATGGGAACGGCATCATAAAGCGCCGCCAGCGACGCCGTGTTCTCTACCCTGGCGCCGTTCAGCTCGGTGATGATATCCAGCGCCCGCATCCCCAGCGCCTTGGCCAGCCCTCCGGCGTCGACACCCTGCAGCTACGCCCCGGTACCGTTCAGTGACGCGGGGGCTTTGGTTTCTTCAAGGATGGCGCCGGTATACAGGTTGTTCACGATCGCCAGCAGGAAGCTGCGCGAATCCGGGAAGGTCTGGTTCTGCGGGACACCTGTGATGATATAGGTTTTTCCGGCTTCGGCGGGGAAGGAGATCCGATCGGCGTTGATCTTGGTAACCGTGACCGCGTTCCCGGCGCTGTCCTTTACCGTCCCGCTGGCCAGACCGGGATAGCTGACGCCGCAGGTCCCGCCGGATAGGGCTTTTATCGAAGCCGTCTGCAGGATACGCCCCGACCATTCCATCTCCACCTCAAAATTGCCGTGGGCCTTCAAACCACTCACCGCGCCGCCGGGCCACGCCGCCGGAACGGCCGGCAGCAGCTCAATATAGTCGCCCCGGCTCTGCAGCAGCATCTCGCCGATACCGGCGGCCGCGCCCAGATTGCCGTCCAACTGGAAGGATTTGTTTTTGTTCATCAGGTTATCCATCGTACCCGCCGAGAGCATCTGCCCCAGCAGCCGCAGCGCCTGATCCCCGTCGTGGAGGTGCGCCCACAAATTGAGTTTCCACGCCCTGTTCCAGCCCTCGCCGATATCGCCGCGGGCGGCCAGCGACTGCCGCATACCCGAGGCGATCCGGTTCTCGGTCTGGTTCCGGCCGTCGGCGATCTGCGTGCCCGGGAACAGCGCGTAGAGCAGTCCCGTATGGGGATCGTTGGAGCCGGTCACGCTTTTGGTGACCTCGTCCTTCCACTCCATGAACTGACCGCCCAGCCCGATCGCGGGTCCGGCCAGCTTTGCCTGCGCCGCCGCAATTTCTTTGACCGCCGGGTCGTTCTGCTTACCCAATACCTGCGCCGCCAGCTGTGCCGTCTCAAATATCTCCCAGATCACCGCCTGGTCGCGGGCCGCGCCCAGCGAATATTCGCCCTGATTGGGGGAATAGGAGGGGTTGGCCACCAATTTGCCGTCCCGCTCGTCCTCCCACAGGTTATCCACCCAGAACAGCGCCGCATCGAGGATGGTACTGTAGTTGCTGCTTAGAAAAGCGGTATCCCGGCCGTAGGCGTAGCGGTTCCATACGCTCTGCACTAAGGAGGCGCCGGCCGCCGGGTTGTAATAGCCCTTTTCAAACCTGCCGGGCGCGGTATAACCCCATATATTCAAATTGTTATACGCTGTCCACCCCCGCACATCGCCGCCGTTCTCCCTGGCGTGGTAATGCGCGGCGGTTTTGGCGCCGCTGGCTTTGATGTCGCCCAGATACGCGGCCATAGGGGTCGCGCATTCGCCCAGATTTCCGGGCTCGGCCAGCCAATACATCATTTGAGTGCGCATATCCGCGCTGTAGCCCGGGTTGCCCCCGGATTTGGTCCCCCACGCCCATATGCCTTGTAAATTCGCCGGCAGCGTACCGGCGCGGGAGGATGCCAGCAGCAGATACCGGCCGTATTGATAGTACAGCGTCTCTGCATAGCGATCCTCGGCGGCGGTGTTGGTCTTTCCGTAGCCTTTCAACAGGGTATCGGTAGTCTTGGCGGGCATGGATACGCCGCCGATATTCAACTTCACCCGGTCGAACAGCGGCTGATAATCGTTCAGGTGCGCAGTTTTCAGACTGTTGTATCCTTTAGCGGCCGCGGCGTTCAGCCGGGTTTCCACCTTCTGGAACGACGCGGTTTTGTCCGCGAAGTAGTTGTTCGATCCGTCGGCGCAGGTTTGGTAATTCGTGCCCGCCGCCAGAATCAGCACGACCGCGTCGGCGTTTTGGACCCGCAGCGAATCATTGACCTGCGTCATGCTCCCGCCCTGGGGGATGACTTTTAGCTTTTGGATATAATACAGCCCGTTCTCACGCTGATCGTTTGGCTGTCCGGTCATGGTAATGGTATCGCCGCTGACGGATACCGCGTCCTTCCCGCGCCGGCCGTCAAGACCGATATATTGCGAAACCGCTCCGGGCTTATCCGCGGAGATACGCATGACAAAGACGTTATCCGGATAGTTAGTGAAGTATTCCTTGGTAAAATTGACCCCATCCTGACGGTAGGTTACCGTGGCGGTACCGGTTTTCAGGTCAAGGCTGCGTTTGTAATCGGTGAAGGGCGCCGTCTCCTGACCGGCGCTGAAGTCGCCTATTGGCATGAATTCGGCCAGCTGGCAGCCCCATCCGCTCTCGGGCGCGTTTTTCACGGCGGTGATCTCTAACCGGTAATACCGGTAGGCGGCCGGATCATCCACCGCAAATACCGTCGGTGTCTGGCGCGCGTCGGGCAGGGCGTAATTCGTCTGCTCATCGATGACGGTATAGGACCCCGCCGTGCCGGTGGCCGACCCCATGAATTTCCAGTTTTTCGGGTCGCGCCCCACCACATCGTTGGCCGTGGTCATCCGGTAGGCGTTGATAGTGACCGGTCCGCCGTATTCCCAATCTACCCGGACCGGGTTTCCGGCAGTGGGGTTTTTGCCGGTGCAGAACTTGGTGCTCACCTTCCCGTCAAAGAGCTTATCGGCCCCCTCCGTCGAGCCGGGATTGCCTTCGGAGCTGGTGAGGCCCCGCAGGGTATACTCGAAGTCGCCCAGCTCCTCCCGGCTTACCCGGAGGAAACCCAGCTCCTCATAGGCGCCGATATCGGCGGTATCGCCGGTGGTATAGGCTTTCAGCCCCGACTCGACCTCCCAGGGGGTGGCCGGATAGTTTTGCGTACGCAGCCGCCCCGAATCGTCGATATAAGCCGCTCCGGTCGCGCTGAAATCGTTCATGGCGTCCTGCAGCTTCTGGCGCAGCAGGTTCAGCTGCATCTTATTGGTTGCCGCTGCATTTTTGAACCCGTTGTTATAGGCTTTAGCCCCGTTATTCGGCAGCCCGAACCCGGCTCCGGGTCCGCCCGACCAGACGGTTTTTTCATTGATGAGAACCGTGTCGTAGCTGACGCCGCCGAAGACCATGGCGCCCATATGCCCGTTGCCGACAGGCAGGGCGCCGGTTTCGCTCAGGCTGTCCGGGGAGGTACCCGACGGGACGGCTGCGGGTTTGTCGTACCAGAGGCTCAAACCGATGTCATTGAGGGCCGCGGCGGCCGCCGGCGAGATGGCCGGCATCGCGGGCGAACCCGTTACCTGCGCCGTCATAACAACTACAAGGCAGAAAGACAGGCAGAGCAAACACATTTTCCGTTTATTCATGTCAATCTCCTCCCTATTGCCATATGGCGGTAAGCGTGACGTCGTCCAGGATATATTTGAGTTTTTCTCCGTCCTTGTAAGTACCGCCCACCCCGCCGCTGGCCTGCCAGCCGGCAAAGGTGTAGCCGGTTCGGGTAAATTTGTTGTCGGGGAGTTTGCAACTTGAACCGATGGCCACATCAACGGCGGACATCGACCCTCCGGTGCTGCCGTTTCCGTTGAAGGTGATTTTGCCGGTGACCGGGAATTTCGGGTCATACGGGGCGTCGTTGATCTTCATCACCACGCTGTTGGTGGCGTTGTATCCGCTGAGGTTCAGCGGCACTGCCGCGTAGAAATAAGTGGGCTTTCCTCCCTGCATCAGCACGGCGGGCCGCTCGAACTTCTGCGCCGCGCCGTAGGCGGCATGGGAGAAGCCGGGGCCATTGCCCATCGGCGGGACCGCCATGTAGTCATGCAGCAGCCCGAACCCGATCTTGGCGTCGGCCAGCTTGAAGGTGTTGCCCCGGTCCTGGGATTCCCAGAGGATGCCGGCTTCAAAAATATTGCTGTTGGTCCCGAAATTGTCGGTGGTGAGCAGATAGATCTTGCCGTTCCACTCAAAAACGTTGGCGTCCTCAATATAGTGGATGTTGTCGGTGCTGGGTACGTTGCTTTTGACATACCCTTTGGTCAGCTCGGTGGATTCGGCGTAGCCGTAGTGCATCGAGCCGTCCATGCCGGGGCCGGCTTTGAAATATACGCGGTATTTACCGTCGATCTTGATGATGTCGCCGTTGTCGGTCCCTAAGCAGGAGCCCGCGGTCCAGTGGCCCGAGCCGGCGGGAGCGGGCTCGACGACGATGCCGTCTCCCTTGTCGCCCCCGAAGGTCCAGGGGCCGTTCGGAGTCGGAGCTGTGGCGAGGCACTCCCGCTGCTGGTCCTGCCCGGCGTTGGCGCCGTTCAGGTTGGTGACATACTTGCCGCTCTCCGCGTGCCAGACCCAATTGCCCTTCTGGGTGATGTAAAGCAGGCAATACAGGCCGTCGATCCGCTTTACCCGTATGTTATGGGGCGCCACCTGCCCGGTAATGCCGTTATCCCGCAGCACGTCGTTGCTGATGGGGGTATCCACATAAGTAAAAGGGCCTTCGGGGTGATCCCCCACGAAATGGGCGATCTCGCAGATGTTTTTCCAGCCCCCCATATCGCCGTTCCACCAATCGGGACCCATATACCGGCTCCACTCATAATTGTTCGGCACCGGCCAGCGGCAGGTGTACAGATGGATCCTGCCGTCCTCCGCCTCGATGGGCGAGATGCACCAGTAATAATAGTTGGGGTCGGTCAGGCAGATGCCCTTGTACTCCATATTCAGCGCCATATCGCTGAACGGCATGTTGAGCTGCTTGTCCACACCCGAGGGCAGCATGCCGTTCGCCACGGCGCCGCGTTTGGTGGCTACGCGCAGCGCGTCGCTTTTGCCGCTCTCGCGGCCGTCTGTCACAGCCGCGACGTAGAAGGTATGGTAAGTATTCTGGGTCAGCCCGGTCACCGGATAATAATTGTTAGTCACCGGCTCGGCGTTCAATTTGGTGTTTTCGCGGTACACATTGTAACCGGCTGCCCCGGGGATCACATTCCAGGTCAGCCCGATGACGCTGTCCCTCACTACGGTTGTCTGTACGGTCACTTTACCATCTCCTTCTGCAGTAAGTTTTTCATTAGACTTTGCGCCACATCCCGCCGTCATGGTAATCAACATGAATAGGCCAATGATGAAAGCGGCGTATTGTCGCGCGGTGATTTTTGGACCGGAACGAATCATTGGAAAACACTCCTTTTGGTTTTTAAAAATTGATATAATCGTCATGTGTTATTATGAATAGTATATCATAGTTTAAGCGGTTTTCAAGTGTTTCGCCCCAATTCTTCTATCGAGGATGGGATTGCAATACCCCGTCGGCAAAATAAAAAGATAAAGTTTTACCCATCCGGCACAAAAAACTGTCTATTTTTATCCGGGCGGTTCCGTGATATAATAGCAGTATCATGAGAAAGGATGTGTTTGTATATGGAAAGGTCTTTCCGCAAGCCGCTGAGTGTAATCGTGAGCGCCGTGATGGTGCTGGCCATGTTCGGCATACTCAATCTGGCCGCGCCGGCGCCGGCCATCAAAACGGCGGCGCTGCCGTATCAGGATACCGCTTACACCTTTGAGGAGCGGGCGGCGGATCTGGTATCCCGGATGACGCTGGAGGAAAAGATCAAGCAGATCGCCACCCATACCCCCGCCATCCCCCGACTGGGGGTGCCGGGCTACGGATATTGGAACGAGGCGCTGCACGGCGTCACCACCGATAACGGGGAGACCGCCACGTCCTTCCTGTATTCGTTAAGTATGGCGGCCACCTGGGACCGGGAGCTCATCAAGGAAGTATCCACCGCCATCTCGGATGAGGCGCGGTCGCAGAACTACTACCGGAACCGGCCGATGACCTATTTTTCCCCGACCATCAATCTGTCCCGGGATCCGCGCTGGGGCCGCAACCATGAGGGCTACGGCGAGGACCCCTATCTGACCGCCCAGATCGGCCAGAGCTTTATCGAGGGCTTTCAGGGCGACGATCCGAAATATACCAAAATCGTGGCCACCCCGAAGCATTACGCCCTCAACAACAGCGAATACAACCGCCACTGGGGCAGTTCAAACGCGGATGAGCGGGATATACGGGAATATTACACCCGCACCTTCAAGGAGATCATCCTGAATACCGACGTGGGCTCGGTGATGAGTGCCTACAACCGGGTGAATGAGGTGCCGGCGTCGGCCAGCAGGTATCTGATGGACACCCTGCTGCGCAAGACCTTCGGGTTTTCCGGCTATACCGTAACCGACTGCGGCGCCATCGAGAATATGTACACCAACGCGCCGAACAACCACTACTGGAAGCCCAGCGCGGACAACAACCAATACACCGCGGTCCCGGTGGACAGCCGCTTTCTGAACGCCGACGGCCATATCTCGCCCCAGGGCGCGGCCGCCCTCTCCATCATGGCCGGCACCGACATGGACTGCGTCGGATGGGGCTACGCCTACGCGCTCCCGGCGGTCCAGAACGGTCTTTTGAGCGAGGACACCGTGGATATCGCCTTGGTCAGGATATTTACCCAGCGCATGAAATTGGGCGAATTCGACCCCAAGGATGACGTCCCCTACCGCTCGGATTATTACGCTAAAGCGAATATCATGGAAAGCCCGAAGCATGTACAGCTGGCGGAGGACTCTTCCGACCAGAGTATCGTGCTGTTGAAAAACGAAAAGGCGAAACCGGCCGACACCAAGCCCATTCTGCCGTTAGATCCGGCTAAAAAGAACGTGGTGCTGATCGGGCCGAAGCGGATCGCGGACGGGTATGAGATCGGCGGGTATACCGGCGATTCCAAGCCTGAAAATATCTCGACCTGCAAACAGGGCATCGAAAAGATACTGGGACAGACCATCACCCACATCACCGGTGGCGGCCAGATGTATATCGCCAGCCAGGTGCGGAATATCTTCCTGATGAAGGGCGACGAGGTGGTCAGGACCCTCACGCCGAATGACGCCTCCTCCTCAAAAGGGGTGGTCAAGGAGGGCGACGACGGCGGCGGCGGCGGCCGGTGGGGCTGGGTTGCGGCAGGCTGCGAGATCACCTATCCCGGCGTGGATCTGACCGATATCACCGCCATCGCGGTCGAGATCAACGGCAACGGCCAGACCGCCGGCTGTACCCTGAGCTATTCGCTGAAATCCACCGATGGCAGCATGACGGTGGCGTCTATGATATTGACGTCCAAAAGCGGCTCCTATCCGAAATATGACGCCGCCATCGGCAGTCTCGGCGGCCGGGTCGTCGGCGAGCTGAAGCTGAACATCGAATCGCCGGTATCTATCGTCGCTTTTACGACATCCGAGCAGAACACCATCCGCAATGCCGACGCGGTCATTGTTGCCATCGGATCGGAGTATCATGACGCCACCGAGGGCGGCGACCGCACCTCCTTTGATATCCGCCGCGGGCAGGACCGGCTGGCGCTGGAAGCCTGTAAGCTCAACCCCAATACTGTGGTGTATCTCCAAACCGTAGGCGTGGTGGATATCAACAACACCATCGACTATGCGCCCGCCATCCTCTGGACCTGCTATAACGGCCAGTCACAGGGCAACGCGATGGCGCGGATCATCTTCGGCGCGGCCAATCCCACGGCCAAGCTGCCGTTCACCTGGTACGCCGACGAAACGCAGGTCCCGACGATAGACGATTACCACATCCGGCAGGACGCGTTCGAGGGCAAAACCCACGGCGGCTGGACATACCAATATTTCACCGGCGACGTCACCTACCCCTTCGGCCACGGCCTGTCTTATACGGATTTTGAGTATTCCAATATGACCATCAGCAAAACCAGCGTGACCCCGAACGATACCGTGACCGTCACCGTCGATGTAAAGAACACCGGCAGCCGGGACAGCGCCGAGGTGGTGCAGGTGTACGTGGTACCGCCAGTACATGACGGCGTGACCAGACCGACGCAGCAGCTGCGGGCTTTTGACAAGGTGAAACTAACGCCCGGGGAGACGAAGACGGTGACGCTGAGCGTCGATATGGCGGAGTTGTACTTCTGGGACGAGACGCTGCAGAAGAATATCTATGATCCGGGCGGGTACACCGTTCAAATCGGCGCCTCCTGCGGCGATATCCGGTTTGAGCGGACTGTCAATCTATCGGGAACGCTGGCCGAAAAATTACAGGTGGTCACCGCCGACCCGAACGGGGTCATATTGAATGTCAGCAAACCCGAATTGAGCATCAACGCCAACATCACCGCCTGCCTGCGGGACGATTCCTTCTTAGATTTGAACCGCAGCGGCGTCAGTGTGGTGTATACGAGCAGCAATAATGCGATAGCTTCGGTGGACGCGAAAGGGACTGTTAAGGCGGTGAATATCGGCGTCACAACGATTACCGCGACGGTCACCGTCAACGGCAGTACCATGTCGGCCTCCTTCCCGGTGGTCGTGAAGGACATCGTATATGCCGAGGGGATCACCATCAACGGGATCGACGTCGAAAACTTCCTGCCCAACAAATATATGTATGAGCTGACCATCCCGGCCGGCTCCGCCATACCGCCGGCGGTGACCGTCGCCGCGTCGGAGGGGACGGATGTCACGATAACCAAACCGAACACCCTGCCCGGTCAGGTCGTGGTCACCGTAAAGAGCAAGGCGAACGCCGACGTCTCCGCGACCTATTACGTGCGGTTGCTGTATCCGCCGAACAACGAGACGTATATCGTCGCCACCTTCCCCGACCGGGCGATCACCCGGGTCAACGACAACCTCTGGGCCGACTGGATACGGTTTGACTATACCGGCAGCTTCACGCCGCTGGATCTGCGGACCCATGACCCGGATAAGCTGTTTTTGCGGATCAACGTCAACTTCGCGGCCAGCGCCACTACGGTCAACTTAGATAACGCCTTCGCCTCCGGCACCACCAAGCTGCGTTCCACCGATATGGTGAAAAAACCGGGGGATCCCCATCCCGAGCCGGACAACAACGAGCACAACTTCGGCTGGAACATCCGCGGCGACTGGAATCTGCGGCTGGGTGACAACTACATCGAGATCCCGCTGGGGCCGGCTATCAGGGGCGCCGAATACGAGACGCTCTCCACCAACAGCCGGGGGCTGATGGACTGGCAGGCGGTGGAACGGATGATCTTTATCATCGACTACCGCAGCGAATACGCCGGCATCTCCTTTACCATGTCGCTTACCGACGTAAAGATCGTGGATATCACGCTGGAGGAGGAGCTGGCCGCGCTGGGTGCGCTGGCCGGCACGGAGCCGATAGCCAAAGGGGAATACACCGACGATTCGTATAGCGCCTACCTCACGGCATACAACGCGGCGAAGGCGGTGCTGGAAAAAGGCACTGTGAATAACACGGCAGCAGCGGTGCGCGGCGCCAAAACGATTTTGCAGACCGCTATCGACGGGCTGTCGGTCACACCGGGCACGGTGAATAAAACCACGCTGCAGACATTGGTGACCGGTATTGCCGCGGAGTATCCGAACGGCGCCAAACAGTATTCCGGGATGTCCTGGGGCGCGCTCACTCAGGCGATACAGGCGGCGCAGGCGGTCTTGGATAAGGCCGACGCGGAACAACCCGAGGTTGACGCCGCCGCGGAGGCGCTGACCGCCGCGAAAAACGCGCTGCGGCGGTGGGGGTTTGTGGAAACGGCAGCGGCCAAAGACAAGGTCACCATCACCGACGCGAGGTTGGTCCTGCAGCATCTGGTCCAAAAAATCACTTTGACGCCGGAAGCCTTATCCGCAGCGGCCGTCAACGGTTCGATTGATGAGGATAGTTCCCCGAAAATCACAATAACTGACGCACGGTTAATCCTGCAAAAACTCGTTGGCAAAATCGATAAGTTCCCGGTTGAAAAATAAAACCGCCGCGCTGGCCGACCTCTTGTCCACCACGCTGTTCATCCTGCCCTATGAGCAGGGCGCCGGTATTGCGGAACGCTATAACGCGGAGGTGCTTTGGGTGGATCTGGATGATGTATGGCGCGCCACGGCAGGATACAGCGCCATCTCTCAGGTGATGTGGGGACAATGATGACCGAGCGGAAGCTGTTCAACAAACGGGATATCTGGCTGTTTGCCGGGCTGGCTGCGGTGGCGCTGGCGGTATTTGCCGTCAATGCCCTGCGACCCCCGGCGGACGGACC
>WRDE01000038.1 GCA_009783605.1 Oscillospiraceae bacterium | reverse complement strand
GGGTTCGCCGCAGACAATGATTTGTTTGCTTATCTTAACGCCATACCAATACCAGCCGGACTGCTTTTTCATTGCTGACACCTTTTAAAATATTGAAGAATAAAGAACAAGACATATTCCATATTTATGCGAATAATTATACATTAACTAACCACTCGCCACCAACCACTCGCCACTAACCACTCGTCACTCAGAAGAAGCCACCCGCCAGCCCTCGATCCCGTAATAGGGATTGAATCCGGTCGGCGCGATGCCGGAGAGTGAACGGTTATATACCGCCATGCCCCGCTGCCAGCAGACGGGGATGTAGGGGAGCGCCTGCCAGAATTCTTCCGCGAAGCCCTCGAGGGTCAACTCATCCGCCAGATACTGTTTATACGCATCAACCGCCGGGTTGCCAGCGGCGACGCCGTAAGAGACGGCGCCGGAGGGCAGCAGCGGATACAGGCTCAGGTTGGCGGACAGGCGGATCCCGCCGAGATAGAGGTCGAAATTCCCGGAGGACAGCCGGGATTTATACTCGTCAAAGGACAGCGGCACCACATTGACCGCGATACCGGCTGCGGCCAGCTGGCTGCGGATCTGGTTGGCGGCGGCGGTCAGGAGCGGGTTGCCGCTGTTGACCACCAGATCGGCGGTCAGGGGTTTGGCCAGATTTTTCAATTCGGGATCCTTCTGTTTTCTGGCGTTATACCCCGCCGCAATCAGCAGATCGCCGGCCGCGCCGGGATCGGCGGCAGCGGCTATGCCGCCTAACTTTTCAGCGGCGGCAAAGGCCGGGGGATACGGGGTGAGCGCCGGGTCGGCATAGCCGGGAAACGCGTCCCTGACGATATCGGCGCGGCCCAGCGACAGGTTGACCGCCTGTCGCAGCCGGCTATCGGAAAAGGGGGCGCGGCGGCTGTTGACGCCGAGGAATATCAGATAGGGGAGCGGCACCGAAGCCGCGCCGCGGGTGGTGATATGCGGAATATCCCCGCCGGCCAGATCGTTGAAGAAATACCCTACCGTACCGTTTTCAAGTCCCCGCAGAAGCGCGTCCCGGTCGGGGGCCTCAGCCAGGCCGATAAAGGGATTGGCGGCTTTGACCGGGTGATACGGATTCTGCCGGAGCTGGAAATTTTCGATGATATACATACCGCCGCCCCGGGGTTCTTCGCTGCCCACATAGTCCTTCGGCAGTACCGGAAAGGTCAGGCAGGCGCCGGCATGGATATCCGGATGCTGCAGCGTGAACAGCAGCGCGCCGGCTTCCTCCCGGACCGATTTGACGTTGACTAACAGCGCGGAATAATTGGCGGAGGATTTGGCTTTGTTAAAAGAGGCGATCACGTCGGCATTGGTGACCGGCAGTCCGTCGGAAAACACCAGCCCGCTTTTCAGCACCGCCGTAAGCTCGGTCCCGCTGTTCCGGACCGACTGGGCCATCTGGGGACGGGCGGTCATCCGGTCGTCCATCACGGTCAGCCCCTCAAACAGCAGCGGAGCCAAATCGAGGTTGATCCGGCTGCCGGTCAGATAGGGATTATACCCGGCCTTGGACGCCCAGCCCAACGCCAGCCGCAGCTCCCGGGGGACAATAGGGGCCGAACTCGGACGGGTAGCGTCCGGAACCCCGGAGGAAGCGTCCTGAGGAATAGTGGAACAGCCGGCCAGCAGGATAAGCGCCAGTGCCCCGAAAACGGCAAAGATACGGATCAAAACCCTGCGCCCGCCCACACGCATCCCTCCCGGCTTTTTAAGTACAGACATTAAATTACAGACAAGATACTATAACACAAGTTTCCGGAATAATCAACCAATAAAGGGAAAATTTACGGATGGGACATATTAGGGGCGTTGGGGGTTGGTTGAAATTGGTATGAATTAAAAAAATAAAATCATATCATCTCCAAAAATCCCCTGCATCTCCAAAAATTCACGCGGTTAGTGATGGATTCGCGGTATATTATAATAGAGCAGACGCAATCGCAAAAAAAACGGCGAAACAGCCGAAGGATTTAATAGGAGTGTAGACAAAATGGCTAAGAATACTTTGGTTCCCGAGGCGCGCGAAGGCCTCAACCGTTTCAAGATGGAAGCCGCCAACGAAGTCGGCGTCAACCTGAAACAGGGCTATAACGGCGACCTGACCGCCCGGCAGGCCGGTTCTATCGGCGGCCAGATGGTTAAGAAAATGGTGCAACAGTACGAAAACGGCCTGAAATAACAACCAACACATGCACAAGAAATAAAATCCGCGCCACGGCGCGGATTTTATTTTTGTGGTTCGCTTTAACGCAATTTTGGGAAACCAATGAATTTCGCACCCAATTAGAAGCAACGAACAGGCGAAGTCGCGCTTTAGCGCACGAGCCCCGAACCCAACACATGCACAAGAAATATGTTCGTCAGTCTGCGGACTGGCGAACATATTTTTGTACTGCGCTATAACACAGCTTCGGGAAACCAATTAGTTTTTGCCCTCAATTAGAATCAGCGCTGTGGTGCGCTTCAACACAAAAGGATACCACAATGAAAATATTTTAAATAAATCTTGCTATTTCCTTTGGAAGATGCTACAATATACGAACAAATATTCTGCTCGGGAGAATAGTTATGCAGCCGTTTGATTTGTCTTCATCGCTTGATTTATTTTCCGCCCCGACCCGCCGCTGGTTTTCGACCGCGCTTGGCGAGCCCACGGCGGTGCAGCGGGAGGCGTGGCCGGCGATTGCCGCCGGGGAGCATACGCTGGTGTCGGCGCCGACCGGTACCGGCAAGACGCTGTCGGCGTTTTTGGTGTTTATCGACCGGATGAAGGCCCAGTCCCGGGCCGGCATCCTGAAACCGGAGCTGCAGCTGATCTATATCTCGCCGCTGAAGGCGCTGGCGGGGGATATCCGGGAAAATCTGTATAAACCGCTGGCGGGGATATCGCGGGAGGAGGCGTCGGATGAAGCGGCGGAAAACGCGCCGCCGGAGATCCGGGTCGCGCTGCGTACCGGCGACACCTCCTCCCGGGAGCGGCAGCAGATGCTGAAAAACCCGCCGCATATTCTGATCACCACGCCGGAATCCCTCTTTTTACTGCTGACCTCGGTCAAGGGACAGGTGATGCTGAAAACCGCCCGGGCCATCATCATCGATGAACTGCACGCCATGCTCGGCTCCAAGCGCGGCGCCCACCTGATGCTATCGCTGGCCCGGTTAGACCGGCTCTGCGCGCCTTGTGCCGGTGTGCCGCTCCAGAGGATCGGGCTGTCGGCTACGATACAGCCGCTGTCGCTGGCGGCGGAGTATCTCGCGCCGGCCGGCGCGGAGTCGCTCACGAGAGCGCGTGTGACGGTGGCCGCGCCGGCTATGGAAAAACGCGCCGAGATCCGGGTGACCAGCCCGCTGCCGGATATCCGCGCATTGCCCCAGGGCCATATCTGGCCGAGTCTGGCGCAGGCGGTTTATGAACGCTGCGCCGGGACCCGGAGCGTCATCGCCTTTGTGGACGGGCGGATGTACGCCGAAAAACTGGCGTATTATGTCAACCAGATCGCCGGCGACGGGTTTGCCTGGACCCATCACGGCTGTGTGTCGAAGGAGCAGCGGGCCGAAGCGGAAAACGCCTTGCGGGCCGGCGGGTTGCGGCTGCTCTGCGCCACCTCCTCGATGGAGCTGGGCATCGATGTCGGCGATATCGACCGGGTGCTCCAGATCGGCTATCCCCGCTCGATCTCCAGCGTGCTCCAGCGGTTAGGCCGGGCCGGCCATAACCCAGGGCGGGTCAGCGTGATGCATATGTTCCCCCGCACCGCTGCCGAGGGGATCTATTGCGGGCTGACCGCAAAAGTGGCGTCGGAGGGCGGGGTGGAGGCCATCCGCCCGCCCCGGCTCTGTTTAGATATCCTTGCCCAGCACTTGGTTTCGATGGCGACCGGCGAAACGCCCGCAGACGGACATGCGGGCGGGTATACAGTGGACGACGTGATGGCGCTGCTGCCGGACGCGTATCCGTTCCGGGATGTGACCCGGGACGACGTGACCGCGCTGCTGCGGATGCTGGCCGGGGATTATGAGCATGACCGGGAGATCCCGGTGCGGCCGCGGATCTTATACGACCGGATCCACCAAAGGGTGGAGGGGGACGCCTACAGCCGGATGCTGGCGGTCTCGGCCGGCGGCACGATCCCGGATACCGGCATGTTCGCGGTCCGGGGCGAAAACGGGGTCAAGCTGGGGGAATTGGACGAGGAATATGTCTTTGAGGCGCGGGTGGGCGACAAGTTTCTGCTCGGCTCCTTTGCCTGGAAGATTCTGCGGATGGACAAGGATACCGTGACCGTCGCCCCCTCCAATACCGAGGGCGCCCAGCCGCCGTTTTGGAAAAATACATTCAACGGACGCGGACTGCAGACCGGTTTGTCCTTCGGGCGGCTGATCCGCGGGATCACCGACGGGACTGAAGGCCGGAAGGAGATGATGGCCGACCGGTTTATGGCGCTGGGGATGGACTGGCCGGCGGCGCTGGCGGCGGCCGGGGTGATGAGCCGGCAGATGTCGGCGACCGGTCTGGCGGCCGACGACCGGACGGTGATCGTGGAGCATTTCGCCGACGAGGCCGGTGACCATCAGGTAATGGTCCACGCGATATTCGGCAAACAGATCAATGCGCCGCTGTCGATGCTGGTGTCCCGGGCGGCCAAGCAGGCCACCGGCATGGAGATCGGCGTCTGGGACGACGACGACGGATTTTTGCTGTTCCCCTATGGCGGCCGTTCACTGCCGGAGGGCTTGCTGCAGACCATCCCCCGGGCCGCGGTACGGCCGATGCTGGAAGCGCTGCTGCCGTCGACACCGCTGTTCAACATGAATTTCCGTTACGGCGCCGCCCGGGCGCTGATGATGGGGGTCCGCAGCGGCAAACGCCAGCCGCTCTGGGTCCAGCGGCTGCGCGGGGCCGAGATGTTAGACGGCATCTTAAAATATCCCGATCACCCGCTGATCCGGGAAACCAAGCGGGAATGCCTCGAGGATTGCTGGGATATCGCCGGGGTGGAATGGGTGCTCGATGAGATCGCCGCCGGGCGGATCGCGGTGCGGGAGGTGTTTCCCGAAGCGCCGTCGCCGCTGTCGCTGACCTTGCGGCGGCAGGCCGAAGCGACGTTGCTGTATGACTATTCCCCGACGCCGGCGGCGGCGTATCAGACGGCGGAGAACGCGATGGATGAGGTGGCGCTGCTCCCGCCGGCGCCGGAGCAGCTGGCCCGATTGAGCGAGCGGCGGCGGCAGCCGGTAAATGAAGCCGAGCTGCATACCCTGCTGATGACCGAGGGGGATATCCTGGCCGGCGAGTTAGATCTGCCGTTGGGCTGGTTGGAATCGCTGGCGCGGCAGGGCCGGGCGGCCTATGTGGAGCCGGGGCTCTGGATTGCGGCCGAGATGACGGAAAATTATGCCGGCCTGACGGCGGAGCAGCCGGACAGCGAGACGGTATGCCAGATCGTCCGGCGGTCGCTGCGGTACCGGGGCGGGCAGACCGCCGCCCAGCTGGCCGACCGCTACGCTTGGAGCGAGGAGCGGGCGCGGGAGCTGCTGCACGAGCTGACGCTGCGCAAAGAAGCGGTGGAGGCAGAAGGCGTATATTTCCACGCCGAGCTGTATGACCGTGCCCGCCACGCCACCATCCAGAGCCGCCGCAAGCAGATCACCACCCGCCCCGGAGCGGCCTACGCCGCGCTGGCCGCCGTCCGAATCCGGCCGGCGGCGCCGCCGGAGGAGCAGCTGGAGGCGGCGCTGGATCTCCTCTGCGGCCGGGTGTTTCCCGCCGGACTATGGGAAAAATCGCTGCTCCCGGCCCGGGTCGGCAATTACCGGCCGGCGATGTTGGATACCGTTCTGGCAAAAGGCGACTTCTTCTGGCGGATGGAGCCGGAGGGCTCCGCCCCGGGCGGGCTGGCTTTCCACCGGTATGAGGAGATCGACTGGGACGCCCCGATACCCGAGCCGGAGGGGTTGGAAGGGGACGAGCGGGCGGTGTTCGACGCGCTGCGGCAGCGCGGAGCGAGTTTTTTAACCAAAATGTCCGGCCTGATCGGCGGCCGGTCGCCGGCCGGGCCGCTGATCGACCTGACGGCCAAAGGATTAGTCCGGGCCGACAGCTTCGCGCCGGTGCGGCAGTGGCTGCAATCGTCCTCACGGACCGACAAACAGGAAAAGATGCCGCCCCGCGCCCGGGTCAGCGCCCGGGTATCGGCGATGACTGCCGGCCGCTGGGAGCTGGACCGGCCGCTGCTGGCGCAGCCGGCGGAACAGCTGTTGTCGGATTTATTAGATAAAACCATCATCCTCTCGAAAGAAACGCTGGCGGCGCAGCAGTCACGGCTGAGCTGGTCCGCCGCGCTGGAGCTGCTGCGGGTCTGGGAGTATACCGGCCGGGTACGGCGGGGATATTTTGTGGAGGGGCTGTCGGGCGCGCAGTTTATCAGCGAGCAACGGTTCGCCGGAACCATGCTGGCGTTGGAACCGGAACGGTTCCGGGAATCCCCCCGCTTCGCAGAAGCGGAACGTGAGGATATCCTCTGGCTGCCCGGCTCCGACCCGGCCCAGCTGTGGGGACGGGTGCTGCCCCATAAAATGGAACGAAATTTTTTATGCGTACCGGCGACGGCGGTGGCGTTGGCGGCGGGTGCCCCGGCGGCGGTACTGGAGCGCTCCGGCGCGGTGCTGCGGGTGTTTGAGCCGGACAAACTGGCCCCGGCGCTGGCGGCGCTGCGGCGGGATTTCGCCGCCGGCCGGATATTCCCCCAACGCAGCAAAATCACCGTAAAACAATATCCCCCGGAAACCGCCAGTGCGCTGGCCGCGGCAGGGTTTATGCGGGAGATGGGGGATTACAGCGTTTATAAACGGTAATGTATAATGTATAATGGTTAAAACAGATTTTTTAATATTTTTGCGGTTGACTTTTCCGAAAAAATGTCATATACTATTCATAACGATAAATCCAGCGGGTTTATCGGATAATCCTCTCGCCGGTGGGAATACTGGTGACAGGAAGAAGGGAAGGATATTTTTATGAAGAAAAAGGGCAATACGATAACCTTTATTGTGGTGGTGGCGGCGGTTGCGGCCGCGTTGACGACCGCCGCGATTTTCCTGCTGCGCTGGCATTCGCGCCGCCGTTTCGGCGAATACGACGATGTGTATGACGACGATTTCAACGACTGCGAATGCTGCGGCGACATCGCCGACCCGGAAGAAGCGGCGGAAGAGGACCAGTAAATCTTAGACTTCTTGCAGAACTCACTTTGTGAGTTCTGCTGGGCAGGTGTTTTCAACACTTGTCCAGACAAAACCGAAGGTTTTGCATGAAGTCTATTGACATTTCCGGCTTGACACGCAGTATGGCATCTGGTATACTGTGTATACAAATCTGAGCAGGCGGGAGCGGCAAGCTCCGGCGCCGGGCCAAATCGGGAAAACAAAAAATGAACAGCGGTTCATTTTTTGTTTTCTCATGGCAGCAGACAACGATCTGTGGGACAGGAAAATGTCTTACGGATCGTTTTTTTATTATGTTTTATAAGGAGAGCAATGAAAATGCCCGAAAATCCCCACCAGGGGCTGACCACCCAGCAGGCCGCCCAGCTGCAGAAGCAATACGGCAAAAATCTGCTTGAAAAGGAAAAAAAGGAGAGCTTTTTCGGAAAGATAGCGGAGATCCTGCTGGAGCCGATGTTTATCCTGCTATTTGCCGCGGCAAGCATCTACTTTCTGCTCGGCGAACCCCGGGACGGCGCGATTATGCTGGTTTTTATCGCGGCGGTCACCGGGATTGAAATCTATCAGGAGGTGAAAACCGACAAGACGCTGAAAGCGCTGAAAAACCTGTCGGCTCCCGCCGTGACGGTGATCCGGGACGGGTATGAGCAAAAAATCCCCGGCGAAGACTTGGTGCCGGGCGACGTGATGCTGATCGCCGAGGGCGTGAAGATCCCGGCCGACGGCAGGCTGCTCAGGGCCAGCGACCTCCGTACCGACGAATCCTCGCTGACCGGCGAGTCTGTCGGGGTCTGGAAAACCGTATCTGTGGCAGAAGAATCCGGCGATTACTGGCGGCGGGACTGGTGTTACGCCGGGACATTGGTAACCCAGGGCAGCGGGACGGTGTTGGTCGAGCGGACCGGCGCGGCGACCGAGTACGGCAAAATCGGTATGCATATCGCCGAAGCGCCGGAGCGGCCGACGCCGTTGGAGAAGCAGATCGGCCGGATGGTGAAGGTCTGCGCCGTTATCGCGGCGGTATGCTGTCTGCTGACGGCGTTGATCACCTGGTTCAACCTCCCGGAAAAGCTGTTGGCGGAACGGCTGACCGACAGTGTTCTGGCCGGCATCACGCTGGCGATGTCGATGATCCCGGAGGAATTTCCGGTGGTGCTGACGGTGTTTCTGTCGATGGGGGCTTGGCGGCTGGCCCGGAAGCAGTCATTGATCCGCCGGCTGTCTGCCGTCGAGACACTGGGCGCGGTGTCGGTGCTCTGCGTGGACAAGACCGGCACTATCACCCAAAACCGGATGGAGGTGCGCCAGACCTGGGGCTTGGACGGCGACCCGGAGCATCTGCACGAGATCATGGGGCTGGCCTGCGAGACCGAAGCCTATGATCCGATGGAACAGGCGATGCTGCGGTTCTGCGAGTTGCGCGGCATCACCCGGGACCATCTCTTCGAGACCGAAAGCCGGTTCATCTCAGAATACGCTTTCACCAACGAAACAAAAATGATGGGACACGTCTGGATCCATGAGAATCAATTGACCATCGCCGCCAAAGGGTCGCCGGAATCGATTCTGAGCATCTGCGCGCTGACCGAATCCGCACGCGGCGCAATTGAAACGCGGGTCCGGGAGATGTCGGAGCAGGGGCTGCGGGTCATCGCTGTGGGCGACGCCCATCCGGCCGACGAAACGGCGGTGCCGGCGGCGCTGGCCGATTGCCGGCTCACCTTTGCCGGGCTGATCGGGCTGGCCGACCCGCCGCGGGAATCGGTCGCGAAAGATATCGCGGTTTGCCGCCGCGCCGGTATCCGGGTGGTGATGATCACCGGCGACAACGGCGTGACCGCCGCCGCCATCGCCCGGCAGGTGGGGATCGAAAATACCGAAAACATCTGCGCCGGCAGGGATTTAGACACCATGACCGGCGGGGAATTGCGGGAGCGGGTGAAAACCGCCAATATCTTCTCCCGGGTACTGCCGGAACACAAAATGCGGATCGTGCAGGCGTTCCGGGAGAACGGCGAGATCGTGGCGATGACTGGCGACGGCGTCAATGACGCCGTCGCGCTGAAATACGCCGATATCGGCATCGCGATGGGCGGCCGCGGCTCGGAGGTATCCAGAGAAGCAAGCGGCTTCACACATAATTCCGTTGCGTGTGAAGCCGCCGATATGGTGCTGTTGGACGACAATTTCTCCACCATTGTGGACACCGTCCGGGACGGGCGGCGGATCTATGACAACATCCGCAAGGCCGTCGGGTATATCCTCACGATACATATCCCTATCGCCCTCGCCGCGCTGCTGGCACCGCTGCTGGGGATCGGCCCGGAGGCGCTGATGCTGCTGCCGCTGCATGTGGTGCTGTTAGAATTGGTGATCGACCCCACCTGCTCCATCGTGCTGGAACGCCAGCCGGCCGAACGGGACATCATGGACCGCCCGCCCCGCGACCCCAAAGCCGGCATCCTCTCCCGCCGGGTCATCCTCAAAAGCGTAACCCAGGGGCTGGCCATCTTCGCCGCCGCCTTCGGGATGTATTTTATCGCAGTAAAAAGCGGCATCCACCCGGACGCCGCCAGAACGATGGGATTATGCGTGCTGATTCTCGCCAATCTGTTTCTGGTCCAGGTCAACAGCTCCGACCGGGATGCGGTGATCACCGTCTTCCGCAAATTAATCCGCGACCGGGTAATCTGGATCATCAACACCGTAACGCTGGCCGGCCTTGCCGCGGTAGTCTATTCCCCGCTCAACACCATATTCAAGCTCGCCCCGCTGGATCTCGGCCAGCTGGCGTTAGTGGTGGCGTCGGCAGGGGCGTCGGTGCTGTGGTATGAGGTTGTGAAGTGGGTTAAGAGAATTCACAATTCATAATTCACGATTCACAATTAAAGATGTTATCTATAAAGGAGACTATCAATCGTCCCTCCACCCCCAACCGGATGCAACCATAATTCAGAATTCCGCATTCAGAATTTTGAACTTCAACTCCCCCGCCCAAACACCGCCGCCACCGCCAGATGACACATGTGCACATCCAGCTTGGCCACCACCTCGAACGGCGCGTGCATCGACAGCACCGGCACGCCGACGTCCAATGTGTCCACGTCGAGATTGGCGATATATTTGGCCACGGTGCCGCCGCCGCCTACGTCCACCTTGCCCAGCTCGCCCACCTGCCAGAAGACGCCGGCGTCGTCCATCAGCCGGCGGAACCGGCCCATCAGCTCGGCCGACGCGTCGGAGGCGCCGCCCTTGCCGCGGGAGCCGGTGTATTTGGTCAGCACCACCCCGCGGTTGACCTGGGCGGTGTTTTTCAGTTCGGTCACGTCGGGATACAGCGGGTCGAAGGCCACATTCACGTCGGCCGACAGGCAGAGCGACCGGGACAGCACATGCCGCCCCTCGGTATCCGACAGCCCGGCCAGATCGGCGATAAAATAGGGCAGGTACGCCGCCTGGGTGCCGGTGTTGCCGTCCGACCCGGTCTCCTCCTTGTCGGCCAGCAGGGTGATGGCGGTAAATTGCGGCGTCCCGAGCGCGAACAGCGCGGTCATCGCCGGATAGGCGCAGACCCGGTCGTCATGGCCGTAAGCGCCGATCATGCTGCGGTCGAACCCCACATGCCGCGCCCGGCCGGCCGGCACCGCCTCCAACTCGGCCGACAGGAAATCCGTCTCGGTGATGCCGTATTTGTCGTTCAGCTGTTGCATGATATTCAGCTTGACCAATTCGCTGCCGTCGTCACCCAACAGCGGACGGGAGCCGATCAGGATATCC
>WRDE01000037.1 GCA_009783605.1 Oscillospiraceae bacterium | reverse complement strand
TTTCAAAACCCGTTTTATGGGCGATTCTGGGCGCAACCCTCGGTGTCGCCGTGAATGTGGCGGGAGAATTCAGCTGGGCGCTGGTCGAAAATCTGCTGCTCGGTCTGCCGATGGACGCGGCTATGACGGCCACCCTGCTTAAAATCCCCGGCACCTTTATCAACGGCTCTTTTTCAGTATTTGTCGCCGTATCAGTGTACATCCCGCTGAACGCATCACTAATCAAAGCGAAACTCTTGAAAAGTTAGAAGTGAGGAGCTTTAAGTTCTTTTTGCTATCTGCGAACAGCGAACAGGCGAAGTGATCGGGGCTCGTGCGCTAAAGCGCGACTGCGCCTGTTCGTTGTTCACAGATTCTTCAAGAAGCAATAACTTCTAACCACTCACTCTTCGTCAAATCTCAGCACCACCGACATCCGGTCCCGTCCCACCACCGTATTCGCAAAAATTTTCGTCGCAACCGGCAGATCGGCGGCGGGATTGGTCAGCGCCTGGGAGAAATGGGTCAGCCAGAGCTGGCCTACCCCGGCTTCGGCGGCTATCCGGGCGGCATCGGCGAACATCATGTGATAATAGCCATAGGCCCGCTCCCGGAACGCCTCGTCGCCGTATAACCCCTCGGCAATCAGCAGATCGGCGCCCCGCATAAACGCCGCCGCCTGTTGTATCATCGGGCGGGTATCGGTGATATACCCCACCCGCAGCCCCCGCCGGGGCGGCCCCATCACCTGCTCCGGCAGGATAAACCGGCCTTGGTGTTCCACCGGCTCCCCCCGCTGCAGCACCGACCAGAATCTGACCGGCAGCTCTAACGCTTGCGCCCGTTCGGGGTCAAACCGCCCGGCCCGGGGGATATCAATCCGGTAGCCGATACAGGGCATCCCGTGATCCAATCCCAGCGCGGCGATCTGGAATTCGCCGAGGGTGAACCCGGCGGTCTCCCCTCTTTTCAATTTCAGTTCCATAAACGACAGGCTGAACGGCAGCGCCGGCGCGATCACCCGCAGCGCCGACACCACCCGCTCAATCCCCGGCGGCCCGATGACGGTCAGCGGCTCGGTCCGGCCGTAATTGCCCAGCGAGAGCAGCAGCCCCGGCAGCCCGGAGATGTGGTCGGCATGGACATGGGTAAACAGCAGGTAATCAATACCGATAAACCCCTGCCCCAGCGCCCGCAGCGAAACCTGCGTCCCCTCGCCGCAGTCGATCAGCAGCATCCGGCCGTTATACCGCGCCAGCAGCGCCGTAAGCCCACGCTCCGGCAGCGGCAGCATCCCGCCGCAGCCGAGCAATGTGATGTCAAGCATGGAAATGACCACCTTACTGTTTGTAGGGCGGGGGCTTGCTCCCGCCGTAGGTTAAGATGAAATTGATTAGAGCGGCGGGGTCTTGACCCCGCCCTACGGATTTATCCACTAATCACTAAAAAGGAGAAACCACATGAACATCTGGCACGACCTCGACCCGGCGCGGGTCAGCCCCGAGCGGTTTATCGCGGTCATTGAGATCGCCAAGGGCGGCAAGAATAAGTATGAGTTGGACAAGGATACCGGTATGCTGGTGCTGGATCGGGTACTGTTCACCTCGATGCAGTATCCCGCCAACTACGGATTCATCCCGAAAACCTACGCCGACGACGACGACCCGTTAGATGTGCTGGTGCTCTGCTCCGAGAGTATCGCGCCGATGACCTTGGTCAACTGCCGGCCGATCGGGGTGCTGCGGATGACCGATCAGGGCGCTTCGGACGAAAAAATCATCGCCGTCTGTATCGACGACCCATTCTACAGCACCTATTTCTCGATCAACGCCCTGCCGCCCCACCTCTTCGCCGAGATCCGGCATTTTTACGAGGTGTATAAGACATTGGAACAAAAAGAGACGTCGGTCAAAACCATTGAGGACGAAGCCAAAGCCGCCGAAATCATACAGAAAAGCATTGAGCGATACAAGAAAGAATTCTTAATTCTGAATGCTTAATGCTTAATTGATGCCGCCCTTAATTCAGCATTAAGCATTAAGCATTAAGCATTCAATTAAGCGTCATGCATTGACTCCAACTCTTCCCCGGTAAACACCTTCCCGACAATCGGTTCAGGATCGATGCCCAGACGTTTATAATAATCGGCGACCGCCGCCCGGATCGACTGCTCGGCCAATACCGAGCAGTGTATTTTATGCGCCGGCAGTCCGCCCAGCGCCTCTATCACTTCTCTGTTAGACAGTGCCAGCGCCTGCTCAATCGTTTTGCCCTTGATCATCTCGGTGGCAACCGAGCTGCTGGCGATGGCCGAGCCGCAGCCGAAGGTTTTGAACCGCACGTCGGCGATGACGCCGTTTTCCACCCGGATATACATCTTCATAATATCGCCGCATTTGGCGTTGCCGATCTCGCCGATACCGTTGGCGTCGGCCAGCTCGCCGACATTGCGGGGGTTAATAAAATGGTCCATTACCTCGGGGGAATAAAAATTGTCCATATAGTCTAAATCCCTTCATTTCTGCAGATGTTTTCCCAGAGCGGCGATTTTTCGCGCAGCCAATCCACATGCCCCGGCAAGACTTTTATGATGTGATCAATTTCCTCATCTGTTGTTTCCGCGGACAAACTCAATCTCAAGGATCCGTGAGAAACCTCAACCGGCAGCCCGATCGCCATAAGCACATGGCTCGGCACCAATGAATTGGTGGTACACGCCGATCCTGTGGATGCGCATATCTTATCGACATAATCCAATCTCAGCAGCAAGCTCTCGCCCTCGATGCCCTCAAAGCTCATATTCACATTGTTCGGCAGCCGCAGTACCGGATCGCCGTTCAGCCGGCAGCGCGGGATCGCGGCTTGAATTTCCCGTATCAGACGGTCCCGCTGCCGGCTCATTTTTTCGGCGTCGGCCGCCATCGTCCCGGCCGCTTCCGCCAGCGCCGCCGCCATACCCGCTACGCCGGCCACATTTTCGGTGCCGGCCCGGCGGCCGCCCTCCTGGGCCCCGCCGGCGATGAGGTTGTCCAGCCGCAGCCCGTTGCGTATCAGCAGCCCGCCGACCCCCTTCGGGCCGTGGAATTTATGACCCGACAGCGATAGCAGGTCGATCTGCATCCCCTTAAAATCTATCGGTATATGCCCGGCCGCCTGCACCGCGTCGGTGTGGAACAGCACGCCGGCGGCCCGGCATATCGCTCCTATTTCGGCAATCGGCTGGATTGTGCCGATCTCATTGTTGGCAAACATCACCGACACCAATCCGGTCTGCGGCGTGATCGCCTCCGCCAGATCCGCCGGGCGGACCACGCCGTTTTCATAGACCGGCAGCAGCGTGACGGTAAACCTATCCGCGGCGCGCGGGGAACTATCCGCGGCGCGCGGGGAACTATCCGCGGCGCGCGGGGAACTATCCCGCTCCAACTGTTTCAATGTATGCAGCACCGCGTGATGCTCGAACGCGGTGGAAATCAAATGGGTTTTTCCCCGGCTCTTCATCAGCGCGGCCCCCATCTTCAATGCCCAGTTATCGCTCTCGGACCCGCCGGAGGTGAAAAACACCTCCCGGGGCGCGCATCCCAGCGCTTCGGCAACGGTATGCCGCGCCCGCTCCACCGCCTGCCGGGACTGCTGCCCGAAGCTGTAGAGGGAGGACGGGTTGCCGTACTGCCCGGTCAAATACGGCGTCATAGCGGCCAGCGCTGCCTCCGAAAGCCGCGTGGTAGCGGCGTTGTCGGCATAAATAATCCTGTCAGGCATAGGTATCTCCTCTTTTCGGATTCTAATATACACTAAATTGGTATACATTGCAAGAGGGAAATGAAAAAAGTTGACAGTGGTCAGTGATTAGTGATTAGTCGGCAGTTATTATGTTGGATGGGGCGGCCCCGGTGTTCCGTGATGTGTCATGGAACACCGGGGCCGCCGCTTTTATACGCATTCCTCTACCTGTTGAATACCTTTTTAAAATTCATTAGTCAACAGATTGGTGCCCCTCCCGCCGGTGGTCGGGTTCATGCCGCGGTTTCCGGGCAGTACGCTGCTCGGGTTGGTCGGGGAATGGTTGGTGGTTCCGCCGAATGTGCCGGGGTTGTTGCGGTTATTGGCGCCGGGGTTGGTGTGGTTGTAATTGCCGGGGCTGCTGTGGTTGTAGTTGTGGGTGCTGCTGCGGGCGCTGCTGTGGGTCGTATCCATGCCCCGCGGTGCCCTGTTGAGGTCGGTTCTGTTTCTCGCGGTACATGCCGTCATCGCAAACATCATAAAAATGACCGAACAAGCCGCCGCCATACAAAGCAATACTTTTTTCATCGTATTGGCCTCCCGTTAAAATTGTTATAAAGAAACCGAGCGTCGCTATAAAAACGCCCGGTTTTATCATGTCAATTATTCGGGATAATATCGCAGATAATATTTAGTCAAAAAAATTGGCAGATTAAATTTTATAAAATAATTTTCAATTATGAACTCAAGTTTCAAGTTTCAATCGCGCACAAGCGTCCACCGCCAGCCGGTCGCACCGCTCATTTTCCGGATGCCCCTCATGCCCCCGTATCCAGATATAACTCATTTTATGTGTGGCGGTCAGCTCCAGCAATTTCTCCCACAAATCCGGATTGAGCGCCGGTTTTTTGTCCGACTTGACCCAGCCTTTGGCCCGCCAGGAGACCGCCCAGCCTTTCTGCAGCCCGTCGATGACATATTTGGAATCGGAACACAGCGTGACGGCGCAGGGCTGCTTCAGCGCCGCCAGCCCCTCGATCACCGCCGTCAGTTCCATCCGGTTGTTGGTGGTATCAGCCTCACCGCCGGATAATTCCTTCTCCACGCCGTTATACCGCAAAATCACCCCCCAACCGCCCGGCCCCGGATTACCGGAGCAGGCGCCGTCAGTAAATAGCTGGATCTGTTTGAGTGGGGTGGACATCATGTTTCCAATCCTTTTTTATTCATTTTCTAAGGCAATCAATTTTTTCATGGTATCTATAGATACTTCTATTTGTCTGTCGGTCGGCTCTGACGTAAATAGATGCTGCTGGCACCAAAATCCAACCTTGTAAAATACTTTTATTATCGGCAACTCGTCGCCTTTTTCTAAATCGAATAATTCATAGGCTAAGATAAATGATAGTAAAAATTTTAAGCTGTCATAAAACGGAACCGCGTATAACGCTATAGCAAAGAACAGTAAAAACACAGCTAAATTTGTGCCGCAGCGTTTTGCGATACGGGGACATTTGCGGACATTTTCCAATGTCAGTTCCCTGTTGTTTTGATACGCTTCAATCGTTTTATGTTCGGCTCCGTGGAATTGCCATGTCAGTTTCGCGTTATAGACAATATTTTTCAGTTTCAGAGCTATATAAAAGATCATTCCCGCCGTGATGATCACAGGGAGCGCCGGATGGATATCCGTTAATTTTTTTTCATCTCTCTCAAAAATATCAAATACAATAAACAAGGCAATCATTCCGAATAATGGCTTACTCATTTCAAATAAGACATATAAGCCTTTTAACAGCGGTATTTTTCTGAAAAATTTTCCGGCGGCGGATATCTCCCTGTTTTTCTTGTATGTTGCTGTATATGTGCCGTCCCGGTTCATTTTAAACTGTATCGAATACCGGTCAGAAATAAATCTCACGCCATTATTAGATGAACTGCCGCCCATACTCGGCATTTTAACCACCGCCTTTTATTTGAAATTGTTTTTGTGCGCCCATCCCAGTATACGCGAAAATCTATTTTTTGTAAAGGAAATATCCGCCGGGCCGAATATTTACAAATCTTTCATCAACTGCCGGGTCGAATAAGATAAAATATAGGATACTGGCGGTGAGAAGATGCTCGGATATGTGCGGATAGGCAGGCCGCGGTTAACTGAGGAACAGTTCCGGCGGTATCAGGGCGTCTACTGCTCCCTCTGCCGGGTTCTCGGCCGGGAATATGGCCTTCTCGCCCGGATGACCCTCTCTTATGACTTCACCTTTCTGGCGATGCTGCGGATGGCGCTGGACCCGGAAGTTCCCGGTTCTTCTGTTATGCGCTGCCCCTATCGCCCGATGAAAACCTTCGACTGCTGCGCCGGCAGCCGGCATATCCGTTACGCCGCCGCCATGTCGGCGCTGCTGACCCGGCATAAGCTGCGGGACCAGCTGGCCGACGGCGGGTTTTGGAAACGGATAGCGGCGAAATGCCTGCTGCTGTTCTCAAAACGCGGATACCGCAAAGCGAAAAAACAATATCCGGAAGCCGCGGAACAGATAGAACACTGGATCGCCCGGCAATCGGCGCTGGAGGCGGCGCAGACCGCTTCACTCGACGCCGCCGCCGAACCCACCGCCGCCATCCTCGCCGGGATGTTATCCTATGAATCCAAAGCGGAACAGCGCCCGGCGCTGGAACGGTTGGGATACTGCCTGGGCCGCTGGATCTATCTGACCGACGCGGCGGACGATCTGGAGGAGGATCTGAAACAGGGCAGCTATAACCCCTTTATTCTAACCCGGAACATCCAAAAAAACGATCCGGATAAAATAAACGCTGTCCGCAAAGACTGCGAACAATCCCTGAACGCCTGCCTCGCGGAATGCGAAACCGCCTATTATCTGTTAGACCGTCACCGGTTCGACGATATTTTAAAGCACATACTGACCGAAGGTATGCCGGCGGCGCAGAAATATGTTTTGAAGTGGCGAGTGGTTAGTGGCGAGTGACGAGATAAGGGAAAATCGAACTCTCTTCGTCAACTCGCCACTCGCCACTAACCACTCGCCACCCGAAAGGAGCTTGGCTCATGTCCGATCCTTATCAAATCCTCGGTATTTCGCCGGATGCTTCCGACGAACAGGTTAAGGCCGCTTACCGGGAGCTGGCCCGAAAATATCATCCGGATAACCATACCGACAATCCGCTTTCAGATCTGGCGCAGCAGAAGATGCAGGAGATCAACGAGGCCTATGACGCCATTATCCGGCAGCGGCGGTCCGGCGGCGCCCGCGGCGGATCGCGGTTTTCGGATATCCGCCGGATGATTTCCGCCGGCCGTATTTTCGACGCCGAAGTGCTGTTAGACGGCATGGCCGCCTCCGACCGGGACGCCGAATGGCATTTTTTAAAAGGCTCGGTGCTCTACCGCAAGGGCTGGTTAGACGACGCGCATAACGAATTTTCCGCCGCCTGCTCGATGGACCCCGCTAACGCCGAATACCGCGCCGCCTTCAACCGGATGAACACCGCCCGCCAAAACGGCAGCTATTATCGCGGCGGCGGCAATCAAATGGGCTGCTCCGTCTGCGATATCTGCACCGGCCTGCTCTGCTGCGAATGCCTGACCCGCGGCTGCTGCCGCTGCTAATCGGGGCTCGTGCGCTAAAGCGCGACTTCGCCTGTTCGCTGTTCGCAGCCGGGTGGAATCAGCTAACAGGCGCAGTCGCGGCCGCAGCCGCACAAGCCCCGATCACTTCGCCTGTTCGCTGTTCGCAGCCGGGTGGAATCAGCGAACAGGCGACGTCGCGGCCGCAGCCGCACAAGCCCCGATCACTTCGCCTGTTCGCTGTTCGCAGCCGGGTGGAATCAGCGAACAGGCGACGTCGCGGCCGCGGCCGCACAAGCCCCGATCACTTCGCCTGTTCGCTGTTCGCAGCCGGGTGGAATCAGCTAACAGGCGCAACGGATTATCGCGTCTCATTAATGGCTATATTAACTGTTAAGTGGACACTGATTACATGATGAAATTGTAGGGGCGACCGTCCTCGGTCGCCCGCAAACATAGATAAAATGCGGGTTGCGTAGGTCGCAACGGGTTGCCCGGGCGACCGAGGACGGTCGCCCCTACGAAAATCGATTAAATCAGCGGTTACTTAACTGTTAATTATACAAAAAGGGGGGTATCACATTTTGAGGCAGTCCGCCAAAGTGGCGCTGGGCGGCGTGATCGGCGCGCTGTCGCTGATATGCATGCTGGGGACCGTCTTTCCTTATGCCATCTACGCGATGCCGGCGCTGGCCGGGATCATGCTGATACCGGTGGTCGCCGAAATAGGGGTCCGGTGGGCCTGGTTGGTTTTCGGCAGCGTCGCCGCCCTCAGCCTGATGATCATCCTCTCCTACTCGCCCGAGGCGACGGCGATGTATGTGGCGTTTCTGGGATATTACCCGGTATTGCGGGTAACGCTCCAGAAACTGCCGTTTTTTATCGCCTGGCCGCTGAAACTATTGGTATTCAACGCCGCCGTAATCAGCGTCTACTGGGCGCTGATGAACCTGGCCGCCATCCCCCCCGACGCTTTTGAAATGTTCGGCGTCGATCTCCCCCAGGTCATGCTGGTATTCGGCAATGTGGTATTTATCATCTATGACCTGGCCTTAGAAAATATATATCTGCTGTATATAAAATATCTGCACCCGCAGATTAAGAGACTGTTCCATTGAAAAGTGGCGAGTGGTTAGTGGCGAGTGGCGAGTTCGGAATGCAAGCAGTTATGGAGAGCAAACCGATTTTGTCGGACCCGGGCTCGCCACTCGTCACTCGCCACTAACCACTCACCACTAACCACTACCCCGGAGGTGCCCTATGTCCGCCAACCTAATCACGCTCATCACCAACCGGCTGCCGGAATTTTCCAAGGGGCAGCGGCGGATTGCCGATTTTGTGCTGGACCGCTGTGAGCAGGCGGCGTTTATGACCGCCTCCCGGTTGGGCGAGGCAGCCGGCGTCAGCGAATCAACGGTGGTGCGGTTTGCCGCCGAGCTGGGCTATGACGGGTATCCCGAGCTGCAGCGGGCGATGATGAAAACCGTCCGCAGCGAGCTGACCACCATCCAGCGGGTGGAGGTCACCCGGGCGCGGATGGACGGCGACCGGGTACTGGATGAGGTGATGGCCTGCGATATCGCCAATGTGCGCCAGACGCTGGACGAACTGCCCCGGGACGCCTTTGAGGACGCGGTACAGGCGGTTACCGGCGCCGGGCGGCTCTATATCTTCGGCGCCGGCTCCTGCCGGGCGCTGGCCAGCTTTCTGGCGTTTTATCTGAAGCTGCTGCTGCCGAATATCCATCTGCTCTCCACCTCCTCCGAGGCGGAAATTTTGGAGGAGATGATCCGCATCGGGCCGGGGGACGCCATTATCGGCCTGAGCTTTCCGCGCTACTCCTCCAAAACCGCTACCGTGCTGGACTTTGCCGCCTCAAAAAAGGCGCGGGTGGTGGTGATCACCGACAGCGCCAACGCCCCCATCGCCCGGTACGCCGACCACCTGCTGCCGGCCCACAGCGACATGGCCACCATCGTGGATTCGTTAGTAGCGCCGCTGAGCGTGGTCAACGCCCTGATCGTAGCCGTCTCACTGCGGCGGATCGAGAGCAACCGGGAGGTTCTGGAGGAATTAGAGGAGCTGTGGGGGCGGTATGAGGTGTATAAGAATTTAGAATGAAGAAGATTTTGGTCATCGGCGGCGGCCCGGCCGGCCTGATCGCCGCCGGCACCGCCGCCCGGGCCGGACATACCGTGACATTGCTGGAGCGCAACCCCCGCTGCGCCCGCAAGCTGATGATCACCGGCAAAGGCCGCTGCAACGTCACCAACAACGCCACCGCCGCCGAATGCATCGCAAACATCCCCGGCAACGGCCGGTTTTTGTATTCGGCGCTGACCGCTTTCCCGCCGGCCGCCGTCATGGCGCTGTTAGAGGAGATGGGGGTGCCGCTCAAAACCGAGCGGGGCGGCCGGGTGTTTCCGGTTTCGGACAAGGCTGTGGATGTGGTGGACGGGCTGGTACGGTTCGCCAAACAGGGCGGCGTTTCGGTCATACAGGGCCGGGCGGCGGAGCTGCTGGTCGCCGACGGCCGCTGTGCCGGCGTCCGGTTAGAAACCGGCGCGGAGCTGCCCGCCGATGCGGTGATTGTGGCGACCGGCGGACTGAGCTACCCGTCCACCGGCTCCACCGGCGACGGGTACGCGCTGGCCCGGCAGGCGGGACATACAGTCACCCCGCTTCGCCCCTCGCTGGTGGCGTTGGAGAGCGGCGAGAGCTGGATCCCGCCACTGGCCGGCCTGTCGCTGAAAAACTGCGGCCTGTCGGTCACCGATACCGTGACCGGCAAGGTCATCTTCCGGGATTTCGGCGAGATGCTGTTCACCCATACCGGCGTATCCGGCCCGATGGTACTCAGCGCCAGCGCACACATGACCGCCCCGCTGGCCGACGGCGAAAATTTCGTTGAACCGGACCGCTACACACTATCCATCGACTGGAAACCGGCGCTGACGCTGGAACAGCTGGAATCCCGGCTGCTCCGGGATTTCGCCGACGCGAAAAACAGGGATTTCGGCTCCGTACTGGCCGGCCTGCTGCCCCGAGCGATGGTGCCGGCAATGGCCGCCCGCTGTATGGTCAGCCCCCACAAAAAAACCAACGCGGTGACTCGTGAGGAACGTGCGCGATTGGTAATCGCGCTCAAAAATTTCACCTTTTCGGTAACCGGCTTCCGCCCGATCGAAGAAGCGGTAGTGACCGCCGGCGGCGTCAGCGTAAAAGAGATTGACGCCAAAACAATGGCGTCAAAAAAGCTGCCGGGCCTGTATTTCGCCGGCGAGGTGATCGACGTAAACGGCTACACCGGCGGCTACAACTTGCAGATCGCGTTTTCGACGGGGTACGCCGCTGCCGTAGGCGGCGTAGTTGACAGTTGACAAAAGGAGGCTTCCCAACAATATGAAAACAATCAACATCGCCATCGACGGCCCGTCCGGGGCCGGCAAATCCACCCTTTCGCGTAAACTGGCCGAAGCGTTTCAGTTTATCTACGTCGATACCGGCGCCCTCTATCGGGCGGTGGGGCTGGCGGCTATTGAGGCGGGGGTGGACATCCATGACGCGGCGGGGATTGAGCGGCTGCTGACCGGCCTGTCGTTGGAATTGCGGTATACCGGCGAGGGGCAGCGGGTGTTTATCGGGACCCGGGATGTCAGCGGTGATATCCGCACGCCGGAGATCTCGATGGCGGCGTCGGTCGTGTCGGCCCAACCGGCGGTCCGCGCCTTCCTGTTCGCGCTGCAGCAGGATATCGCCCGCGGCAGCAACGTGATCATGGACGGCCGGGATATCGGCACGGTGGTGCTGCCCGGCGCCGATCTGAAAATCTTCCTGACCGCCACCGACGAGGACCGCGCCCAACGCCGGTTCGAGGAGCTGTCCGCCAAAGGGATAGCTGTCACCTATGACGAGGTGCTGGC
>WRDE01000036.1 GCA_009783605.1 Oscillospiraceae bacterium | reverse complement strand
GGAACTAAATACAATACCATAGCGGGCATTGAGTTCTTCCCCAATCTGGAAAAATTAAAGGTGAAGGAGCACAATATCGCTGCGGTAGACGTGAGCAAAAACACAAAATTGAAGGAACTGGAGATCAACAACAACAAGCTGACAGTGCTGGATGTGACCAAAAATACCGATCTGGAGCAGCTGCGCGCCGGCGACAATCAATTGACCTCGCTGGATTTGAGTAACAATTCCAAGCTGAAGGTTATCGCCGTACAGACGAACAAACTGGCGACGCTGACAATGGGAGCCATGCCCGATCTGGAAACTCTGGAATGCGGGTCGAATCAGCTGACGACGATCGATCTGAGACCCTACCCGAAGCTGCTTCAATTTGTCGCGTATAATAACAAACTGACCGCTTTCGATGTCAGCCAGAATCTGCAGTTGAAGAATCTGAGTATCAATGACAACTGTATTACCGGCGTATTCGATATCACCGCGAATAAAGCGTTGGAAAAATTTGAATGCGGCGGCGGCGCCAATAACCTGACAGCGATATTGATGGGCACTACGCCGGGATATTATCCGGATTTGGACAAATTCCAGTGCCACGAAAACAGCATTGAGGAGCTCAATATCCGCGGCACAAATATCGGGGACAATTCAACTGAATTGTGGATACACCAAAACGGCATGAAGAAGCTGTATTGCGCAGACGGGTTTGATTATACCGATACAGGCAAGCACACCTTCGGCAACCCGGCATTGGTGGTTATCGACGCAGCCGCGCCTTAAGGTTTTAACAGAAACCCGCTATACTTCCTGTTTGGCAGCGCTTCCCGCTCCCGGTCGGACCGGCCGGGAGCGAGGGAGCGATGCAGACCGGCAGCGCAATGAAACATAAAGGAGAGATGATACATGGCACGAGTCCATGTTGCGCGCCCCAAAAAGGCGAAGAAAAAAATAGCGGCCATCGTCGCCATTGTTCTGACTCTGGCGCTGTTGATCGGCGGCGTATTCGCCTGGAGCGACTTCGGACAGAGAATCCAGAACATCTTCAATTATGCGCCCACCCCCGACGTGCTGCTGCACGACGATTTCACCGCCAATGTCAATAAGGACGTCTATGTGGAGAACACCGGCGTGGTCCCGCTGTACGTCCGGGTGCAGTTCGCAGAATTTATGCAGATCGGCAACGACGCCTATACCAATACCGGCGTGAAGGACGACCCGGACACCTGGCCGGTTCACCTGCACGGGCCTGACGCCCCGGCGGCTGACGGTTTGGTGAGCGAATGGGGTCTGTTGCACGATCCGGCAAAGACCGATCAATATTTTGATTGGTACTTGACCGGCAGCCGGAAGGTCTATCTCCAGGGTACCTCCGAAATCGCTGACAAGACATACGCGGGCTCTTTGGTGGGTACCCCTGGTCCCAACGGCCAGGAATACGCTTACACCATGCCGGCGACCCCGGTGGTGCTGATGTCGGATGTGCTGCGCATTAAACCGCTGGCCGAAGCCGGCAGCATTGTTGCAGATTCCGCTGATGAAGCCATCTGGAACGCCGTTCTGGCCGGCTGCTGGGTGCTCGACGACACCGACGAGTCCGGCTGGGACGCCGACGGGTGGGCCTATTGGAGCCAGCCGCTGGCGCCGGGCACGGCGACCAACCTGCTGTTAGACAACGTGCTGCCGACCACCACTCCGGACGACAACATGTTCTACGGGATCGACGTACGCCTGCAGGTGACCAACTATACCGAGCTGCACGAGTTCGGGGATATCCCGCCGCTCTGGGGGTTTGTCAACGGGACAAAGGCAAATACCTTTTATTTCCCGCTCAACAGCGACAAACAATTTGCACCCGACATTTATGGTTATGACAGCTCGTGGGTATGGAGCATGTCGCCCGCGCTCCCCGGTGTCACTATAACAGCGGGCGGTAAAGTTTCAGTTCCATATGATCCTGCCAATTTCGGCAAGACCTTCACGGTGAAAGCGGTCAACCCCAACAATCCGAACAATTATGAGACATGGCTGTGCGAAGTGGTGCTGCCGCTTACGCCGGATTATTTCCCGGATGAATATTTCAGGACGAAATTCGGCGCAGTAACCGAAGATGTTCGTAAAATCGCCGACGAAGAAGAGGCCGATCCCACTTTCTACACCAAAGCCGAAGCTGATGAAGTGAAGGATGTTGGTGTAAATGGTGCCGCCGGTGATATTTTGGATATTACGGGCATTGAACATTTTGTCAACCTGTGGAGGCTGTTTGTAGAGGATTACCCCATTGCCTCGATGGATCTGAGCAAGAATACCAAATTGGAAGTCCTGCATATATATAACAACCCAAATCTGATAACATTGGATTTGAGCAACAATTTGGAAATGCGGGAACTGCAGGCCGGCCACAGCGGATTGCAGGCGCTGGATCTGAGAATTAATAAGAAGATGACATATATTATGGTTCAGGACAACGCGCTGGAAACGCTCAGACTGGAAGGACTTACCGCGCTGACAAACTTAAACGCCAGCAATAATCAATTGGAGACATTGGACGTGACTACCAACACGGCGATGAAAGAAATAAATCTTGGCGGCAATCAATTGGAGACCATTGATTTCAGTAAAAATTTGGCGCTGGAAGAGATTAAGATTGATGGCAACAAGCTTATCGCGTTAGATTTAACCGTGAACCGGGCGTTGAAATCGGTTTGGTGTAATGATAACGGAACCATCGAGACATTAACGCTGGGTACGACTGCGAATTATTATCCGGCGCTGCATATGTTCCGCTGTGATAACAACAAGGTGTCGTCGATCACCCTGACCGGAATGCCTATACTGAGAAATTTAAACGTGAGCAGTAACAGGCTGACAGCATTGAATGTAAGCGTGAATACGGCGTTAGTTGAGATTAGCTGCTCAGGCAATCAAATATCATCCTTGAATGTAAGCACGAATGTGGCGTTGGAGGAGTTGAACATTCACACCAACAACATTTCGGTCTTGAATCTTACCGCGAATACAGCGTTGAAAAAGATAACAGCCTGGAACAACGGCATGACGACGCTGACATTGGGCGTGAGCCCGAATTTGACCGAGATTTGGTGCGACAACAATTCGATTTCGACACTCGACATCCGCGGTACGGGTATCGTGAGTGAGTCGGCGACTTTAGTAATCAATGACAACGGTATGGAAACATTGTATTGCAAGAATGGGCATACTTTTACAAATCCAGGAAACCACACAAATGGCAATATGCCTGGATTTGTTACCGCTGATCCCTAACCCGTCACCCTCACAAATCCTACGGCAGCTCCCGCCCCGGCTCCGGCCGGGGGCGGGGTTGCCCCGGGAGCCGGAGCCAACCGCGCCGGTTTCCGGGGGAATCCCGCAGATACAGTGATCCCATAATCCACCACGAAAGGAGGGGAAGAATCCCGTGCTGTCTATCCGAAAAAAACGCGTCATAAAATTTTTGGTGTGTATCGCGCTGATGCTCATACTTTTTTGCTCCGCACTCATTAACGCGGCCGCCTGGCATGATTTTACCCAGTCCTATACCAACAACTTCAGCGGCGTCGCCAGCAAGACGAGTGTGGTTTTACATAAATATGAAAAAACATTGGACGGGGTGATCGTTCCTCTCCCGGTGGCGAACGCCGAATTCACGCTGCACAAATTCATCAGCGGCGATTGGGTCCAGCTCGGGGACATCTACGCCACCGGTCCGTCGGGTAAAATCACGGTGGAGAAACTCGGCACCGGTTCTTATAAATTTGTCGAGATCAAACCCGGCTACGGGTACACCTATGACCGCAGCGGCGACGAAGAGATCCGGGAATATCCGTTTGATATCAAACAGGAGGATACACTGGGGCTGTCCCTTGTCGCGGTCAACGCCTATAACCGCCGCCTGACAAGCGGCCTGACGGTCACCAAGACCGTCCGCAACCAGGATGATTCCGCGCTGACCGAGGAACAGCTGGCCCAGGTGTTCGAGTTTACCGTTAGCTTCAGCAACGGCGGCGCCTATGCATACCATGTCGGCGGCGGCAGCCCGCAGCTGCTGCCCAGCGGCGGAAAGTTGTATCTGCGGCACGGGGAATCGGCGGTATTCGACAACCTGCCGGTGGGGCTGTATTATCAGGTGACCGAGACGCCGGCCGGCAACTACCGCATCTCCAGCACGGACAGCACCGGATCGGTTGAAAAAGACCGGGTTCGTGAAGCCAGATTTATCAATACCTATGAGGAAGAACCCGTTATACCGGAAGAGATCCTGCTCACCGTGGCCAAACGCGTCCTCGGCGACATCCCCGCGGATGAAACTGACCGGGAATTCGTTTTCTATCTCACCGTCAACCAGGGCGAACCGGTCCGCTTTACCCTCAAAGCGGACGAGACAGTGACGATCAAGCTCAAAGCCGGCGATACCTATTCCATCGTCGAAGAGGATCCGTTCCTGCTGGGGTATATCCAGACGTCAGTTCTCAATGGCGGCGGTACAGCGTCCCTCCTTGAGACCGGCATCACCTTCATCAACACCTATATCGGCCCGGTATATGTACCGGTCAGCGGATACAAGACCTGGAACCACGGCGGCAATGATCCCGCGGATTATCCAAAATCCATCACCGTGTATATCAAAGCAAAGGATGAAATCGTCAGAGTTCTGACCGTTACCGAAGAGGACGACTGGAGCTGGTCTGTGGAGCTGCCGAAATACGACGGCAACGGCAACGAAATCATCTATGCAGTGGACGAGGAAGAGGTTGCGGATTATGATAAGACGGTGAAAGGGTATAATCTTATCAACAGCTATAATCCGCCGGAATTGACGACCACCCTGCCGTCTGATACTACGACCACCCTGCCGTCCGATACCACAACCACGCTGTCGTCTGAAACCACGACCACACAACCGGATGATGATAGTATTATCATAACAAATCCCAGCGTCCCGTTGGGCGGTTTCACGACCACACAGCCGGATGATGATATTGTCATAACAGATCCCAGCGTTCCGATGGCGAATGCCACAACCGGGACAACGGAGATTCCGGGAGATACGCCGAAAACCGGTCAGGAAAACCATTTCGTACTGTGGGCGGTATGGACCGGCGCAAGTATACTGCTGTTGACAGGAACGGTATGGCTGGGACGCCGGAAGAACGGTTACCGGGAGCATTAATGCTATTCACTAATATAGAAACAGCAGGCGGAATGATCATTCCGTCTGCTGTTTTTGGCTTATGGAGTGGAATGACTATAATGCCCAGCTATCATCAAACTCCAGCTTCAGCACCATCACCTCTCCGGACAACCGGTTAACCGGTAAACCCCGAATATGCAGATACGGCCGGCGATCACGGTGGAAGAACGGCATCAGCTCCACCGCGCAGGGCAATTCCTCCCCGGTGTTCAGCAATGTCGCTCGCCGCGGCAGCGTGTCAAAAGGTTTGAGCGTAATACCGTCGGCAGCGGCGTCCTGATACAAATGCACATAGATGGTGTTGCCCCGCCGGGTCAGCAGCACCGGATCGCGCATCTCCACAGTGAATTCGGTGATCATCGTGGTCGCCGGCACCGTGTCCTCAAAGGATTCCCGTACTTTGGCATACCATTTCCCGACAGCGCGCAGCGACGCGATGTCCCGCCCGTCAAAGGTACCGTCGGCTTTCGGGCCAACATTGAGCAGATAATTGCCGCCCATCGCCATCACCCGGTCGATGCCCTGCATAAGATGCCTGACCGCATAATAATCCTCATTTTCCCGGTAACCCCAGCTCTCGCGCCCCAACGACTGGACCGCCTCGGTCAACCGGGGAAACACCATCCCCTCCGGCACCTGCCGTTCCGGCGTGACAAAATCCCCGCCCGCCGGCCCGCGGTCGTTAATAAGCATCGACGGCTGCAGCGCGCGCATCCGGTCGTTGAACGCGCGGTTATTGTAACCGATAACGTTGACGTCCCAGAAAAGCTGGTTGATCTCGCCGTAATTTGTCATCAGCTCGGTCACCTGATGTTCCATATACTCGCAATATTTCCGAAAATCCGGCTCGTCTCCCGCCCGGGGCCCCATCATCTCGTGGTGGCGGCCCTGGTTGGGATAGTGGCGGTGGTGCCAGTCGGGGATGGAATAATACAGCCCGAAGCCCTTGCCGCGGCGGGCGCAGGCGGCCGACAGCATGCCGACGATGTCTCTGTTGTAAGGCGTGTTCATGATGTTATAATCGGTATACTTGGTGTCCCACATACAAAAACCGTCGTGGTGTTTGGAGGTGAAGCACAGAAATTCCATCCCGGCCTCATCCATCACGTCGATCCACTGATCCGGATCGAATTTGACCGGATTGAACTGATGAAGCAGCGGCTCATATTCCTGCCGCGGCATCCGGCCGCGCCAGAGGATCTGCTCCTGCCAGGCGGGGATGCTGTACAGCCCCCAGTGTACAAACAGGCCGAAGCGGCGTTGCTGGAACCAGTCGCGGGCGTCAAAGAAACGCAGGTGGTCGATCATGATGGATGGCCTCCTTTTTGACAGTTGACAGTTGACAGTTGACAGTGAGCAGTGGTCAGTGAACAGTGATTAGTGGTCAGTTGAGGGCGGGGTCTGCTCTCGTTGTGTTTTTATGAAGATCATGCTTATCAGCGGGTATGTGATAATGCCGATCAGACCACCTCAAACACAACCGCGTCCCTGCCCGGCACCTCTGCCAGAATCTGTCCGCCGTTCATCCGTACGTGTTCGCCCCAATACACCTCACCGATACCTGCGGCAATGCTGGCGGCGCTGCCGGCGGCGTTTTCCAGCGTGACGGCGGCGCTGCGGCTGTCTTTATCGTGGTTGATCAGCCACAGGAAGCGTCTGCCGCCGCCTTCACACAGGCGGGCGTGGATATGCGCGCCGCTGACGGTGAGCGGCGGGGTGATATGCAGCCGTTTCAATAAATTTTCCAGCATCTCTCTGGCGGCGGGGGAGGATTCCCGAAAATAGCCTTCGGAGGGATAGGTGCCGATCAATACCGCGGTGCCGGCGCCGTGTCGTGTCAGCGTGACCGCTGTTTCGCCGTCGGGATAAGCGCCTATTATCTGGGCGCGGCCGATCGGTTCGGCATCGGTCACCTCATAGCTCTGCCGGAACAGCCCGCCGGAGATGTTTTCCGCGCCGAAGGCCGAAAACCGGATGCGGTCACCGAGGTCGGGCATAAATGCCACTGTTTTCTGCCGGACGCCGAACAATGCGTCTATACCGCTGCCGGGCTGGACGGTGCAGACCCGGCCCCGGTCGCCGAAATAGCCGGGCAGCCCTTCGCAGATGAGGGTACCGCCCCGCTCCACCCATTCGCGCAGCCGCGCGGCCTGATCGGCGTTGATCTGGATCGGATAGGCGAAATAGAGGGTTTTATATTGATCAATATCGTCGAAATGGACGAAATCGACCGGAATATGGCAGTCGAAAAACAGGCGGTAGGCGCCCCACAGGCACCGGGAGAAGAATTTGCCCTTGCCCGCCTGCTGGATCAGGCGGTTGAAATCCTGGATCTGATCCAGAACCAAGATGCCGATATCCGCCTTTTGCGGATAGGCGGCGAACAGGGCTTTGGCCCGCGGGCTGTTGGCCCATTTGGCAAGGGCGGCGTTCATTTCGGAGCGCGCGTTCGGCAGCCCGTCGTCGCTGTACAGCCCAAACGCGCTGAACAGCGGCCCGTCTAACAGCGAGCGCCAGCGCAGATATAGGATACCCCGCGCCCCGCCGGCCAGCGACACTAAGTTCCACAGCCGGATATCCTCCGCCGTGGCCACCCGGCCGTCCTCCGGCTCCCGGCCGACCACCTGCGGCTGCAGCCAGAGCGGGCCGCCCTGCATCTCGGCATGCCAGAAGGTTTTGCCCCGGGCGCCGGCGCGGACCAGATCCGCCGCCTGCCATTGCTTCCATGGCTCGGTACCCTTGCGGCCCATGACCCAGGTCATGCCGTAGGATTCCACCCGCGCCGCCGCCAGCCAGTCGTTGTTGCCGTTGGCGTAGGTGTAGTCCAGCGTCGCCGCCACTCCATGCGCGGTGATCCGCGCGTCCGGATCGGCGGAGCGCAGGATATCCGCTTTCCATCCCAGCAATTCGTAATAGCTTTCCTTGCGGAAAGCCAGCCAGTCCATGCATTCGGTGCACTGCATTTCAAACCGGGGCGCCTGCACCTGCTCCCAATCGCTATAGCTGTACCGGTGCCACGCCACGCCCAGCGCCTGCAGCGAGCCGTATTTCTTCTCTAACCACTGCCGGAATTTACGCCGGGTATGCGCGCAATAGCAGGTATCGGGATGGTAGTTGCACTCGTTCCATATATCATAGCCAAACAGCCCGGGATGCCCCTTATACCGCTCCGCCAGCGCCCGGAGAAAGCGTTCGACATATTGCATTGTCTCCGGGTTGTCCAAACACAGCCCGCCCGGCACGAAGCCGCCGGTCATGCAGGAGCCGCTCAGACCCGAAAAAGCCGCCTGCGTCCCGTCCCGGAAAACCGCAAAGCAGTCCTTATGCCGGTGGAAAAACCATTCCGGCACGCTGTCGGAGAATTCCGCGATGACGGTGCCGAGGCCGTATCGCGCCGCCAGCTCTAACTGCCGGTCATAATCCGCCCAATCGAACACGCCTGGCGCGGTTTCGATGGCGCCCCACAAAAACCAGTGGCGGAAGATATTCATCCCGTCCGCCGCGGCCCGGGCGTAATCACGCTCCCAATCCTCGCGGGGAGGATTGGATTTGCGGAAATAGACCGCGCCGTATGCGACCTGAGGGTATGGCTTTTTCATGGGGAATTACCTCGTTTCTTTTATACCCATTCTACCATGTTTATCCGGAAAAGTCTTGTATATTTCATCATTTTATGGTATATTTTTGGAAAAACAACCGGGAGGTCTGATCATGAACCAGCCGATGCGAAAATATTTCCGTCCGGGTATCATCGCCTTTATGTCCTACCCGTCTATCATGGGCGGCGAGGGGGATATTGAGGGGGTCATCCGCAGGATCGCGGCGGATCCGTATTTCGACGCGGTCGAGATCACCTGGATCAAAGACGCCGCCGTCCGCGCCCGGGTCAGAAAGCTGCTGGATTCGTCGCACATGACGGTCATCTACGGCGCCCAGCCCCGGCTGCTGACCACCGGGCTGAACATCAACCACATGGATCCCGCTCAAAACGCCGCCGCGTTGGAGACGCTGAAGCAGGGGATGGACGAGGCCTATGAGAAGGGTGCGTCCGGTTATGCGTTTTTATCGGCAACATATGATGAGCAAACCAATTATCGGGCATATCAAATACTATTGGAAAATACTGGAGCGCTGTGCCGTTATGCCGCCGAACGCGGCAATATGCCGGTAAATCTGGAGGTGTTCGACTGGGACGTCGATAAAAAATCCCTGATCGGCCCGGTGGAGCTGGTTTTGCGGTTCGCCCGGGATATGCGGGAACGGGCGGACAACTTCGGATTGACGGTCGACTTATCGCATCTGCCGCTGCTGCGGGAGACGGCGCGGGAATCGCTGATCCCGGTTAAAGAGTTTATCACCCACGCCCATATCGGCAATGCGGTCTGTTCCGACCCGTCATATCCGGCGTATGGGGACGCGCATCCGCGTTTCGGATTTCCGAACGGCGCGAATGACACGAAGGAGCTGACGGATTTTTTACAGGTGTTGCTGGAGATCGGTTATTTCAATACCGGCAATCCGCCGGTAGTCAGTTTTGAAGTCAAGCCGTTCGGAGACGAGGATCCGGAAATCGTCATTGCAAACGGAAAGCGGGTGCTGGAGAAGGCATGGGTACAAGTGAATAGTGATATTAACCACTAATATGGGTTTTCGAACGATTTTTGGTATTGATCGCAAAAAGCAGCTTCCGCGCAAACGGAAACTGCTTTTTTTGTCTGCAGTCTGGCTTCTCACTCAATCCTGATGCCAAATCTCCTCGGTGCCGGCCCACCATTCACCGGGTTTCCGGTCGGTCAGCGGCTGCTGGCAGGGCCCGCAGGCCGCCCACCATTCTTTATTGACCTCATTCTCCGCCATCTTCCGCATATCGGCGGCGTGATCCTCGCCGATGTATTCATAGTAGGCATACAGCATACCCGCCCGCTCAAAAATCGTGTAGTTCCGGATATTGCAGTCACGGATCAGCGCCGATATCTCCGGCCAGATATTGTCGTGCAGCTCGATATATCTTTCCCGCTCGCTCCCGCGCAGACCGATCATTTCACAAACGCGTTTCATGGTGTTTGGCTCCTTTATTTTTTGATATCAGTATAACATAACAAGCATCAAAACACCAGCCGGTATGTCATAATTTTATTTGCTGCCGCCGTGACACGCAGTCTATTGCCCGCAAATCCGGCTTTTTCCCGGGACTCCTCCCCCATCGACGCGTGGTTCGCCGACAGGATGTCCGCCGCGAAAATCACATCGGCGGTTATTTCGCTGTCGCAGGGATTGAACACACGCAGGATGTATCCGTCCCCGTCGTCGGCTTTTTTGAAGGCCGACAGCACCAGATTATCGTCGGTAATCTCTAAGAATCCGCCGCTGTAGGGCAGACTGCCCTTGTGGTTTCCAATCGTCTGGTATACGCAGGGCTGGCTGATAAACCGTTCGGCCTGGGCGTAAACATCGGCCGACTGCCAATTCCCCTGATGGGGATACACGGCATAGGCGAAATCCATTTGGCGCTGCAGCTGGCTGCCATTCTGCGCGGGGAAACGGTTTACGCATTCCCAGCCGGTCACGATCATATTCCCCATCGCCCGGAAAAGGGTCAGATAAACGGTGCCCTTGACGTCGCTGAGGGCTTCGTATTCGGTGACGCTGTTACTCAGCAGCGCCAGCCCGCGTTCGCCGTCCGAGAGGTCCACAAAATGCTGCATCGGCAGCGTCTGCATCTCTTTCCAATATTCGCCGCTGGCGTCTTTGGTGGGAATCACCGGGCGTTCGTCCACCGTGAAGTGCCCCGAAGCGGCGGCGGTATCGGTGATGACGCCGGTCGGGAACCCGGCGCGGAGCCGGTGGTTTTTCAGGTTGTTGACCACCGACGTCTCGACACCGACATATTTATCGTCTTTTTTCAGGCTGACTTTGGTCACGATTTTCAGGACGTCGGTCTGTTCCGAACGGTCGCTTTTGCCGATGCCGTACAGCGGCTCCTCGCCGCCGGCAGGCAGCACCATGCTGTGCTCAATCCCGATCACCCCCGCAAGCGGACCGTTCTGCTCGATCCAGACCCGCGGGGCCGAGGTCAGGGTGTTGAATATCCTGTTTTCATACGGCGGATAGTAGGTCCAATAGCTCCCCACGTCGCCCGCGTCCTCGAAATAGTTG
>WRDE01000035.1 GCA_009783605.1 Oscillospiraceae bacterium | reverse complement strand
TGCAAGTTTTTTTTGGAAAAAAATGGGACGGTGGAAAAAAGAGCAAAATTCAACTATTTTTGTGGAAAACATGCCGGGTATTTTTGTGCGTTTTTTTGCATTTGTGCTTCAGTTTCTCTGTTTATAATGCTCCAGCGCGTCTTTTACATTGATGCCGTCGATGGTCATGCCGGATATATCGCAATTTTCAAGTTTGCAATCCGTGAACCGAACATCTTTAAATGTGCTGCCCGGTAAATTCGTATGTCGAAAGTCACAATTATCTAAATTACTGTCAATAAATTTGCTGTTGCCCATCCATGTGTCGTAAATGAGAGCGTTGCTGAAATCACAATCGGTCACGCGCCAATTTGTCATCTTGCCGTCGTACCAGTCCAATTTATCCGTTCCGAAGAACCGGAAAGAAACGCCGTCCATAGAACCGTCCAACAAGGCAAAGCGGTAACGGCTGCTGTTATACACTTCATCATGAGGTTTTATCATTTTTATATACCGGTTCCATCTGGCGCCGGTATAAAAGGTAAATCCATTATCGTCCCCGAATTGGCGCTTCTTGCCCTCAAAATCAAAACAAAAATGCGCTTCATTATTTTCATTATCATTCGGATAGTAAATATTCCAGCACATGATTTCGGGATACAGCTGTTTCAGCAATTCAAAAATATAAATGTTGTTGTCCGGCTCGGTATAGGCAAGGCAGCGAATCAGCATGGCTTCCATACCGACATAAACCAAGTTGACCGCTCCCACACACCCGCCGTCCTGCATGATCTTATAGAACCACCGGCAGTCGGGCATATCGAATCCGTTGAAATCCCAATAATGCACCACCTTGTCCAAATCTTCGGTATCGCTGTAACAGCGCCGGATGATCCCGGTCAATTCCGGAATATTCTGTTTTGACAGCAAGACGAGCGACAGATCCATCCCTGTCATATCCACAATCGGTTCAGGCGGCGTTTGGATGGCGATCTCCTTTGCGGGTTCCGATAACACCGTTTTCAACGCGGCTTTCAACTCCTCCGATTCGGTGCTGTGCGTCGTGTCAAGATACTGATACACGCTGTCGATATCCTGACGGTCTTTTAGCATATTGAGCAGCTGCCGCAATACGACCCCCAAAGCGCTGAGCTGTTCCGTTTCCTTTTTTGTCTCATCCAGATGCTCGGCAAACACCGATATCACCTTTGACAATTCATCTGACGTAAAAATTTCCTGAATAGACGGGATCGACAGCCGCAGCTTGCGCAGCAGGACGATCTGCCTGATTTTGAGCAGATTTTCCCCGTCGTAATAGCGGTAATCGTTTTCAGCGCGGCTGCTCTTTAGGATGCCCGCGCTTTCCCAATAGTGCAGAGAACGGTGGGAAATGCCGAACTTGCTGGTGACATCGCCGATTTTCATTAACGAATCTTGATTCGTTTGCATAATAAAGACCTCTCCTCGCTTTTTTATTATAGGATAAAGCCTTACGCAGGGTAAGTGTCAAGTGATTTTTGAAAAATTTACAGAAGAGTTTTCAACACCCGTTTTTCACAACTCAACCAACGTAACTTCCATATATCACTTGAAAACAGATAAAAATAGTAAGCAGGGAAGAAACGCCCCGTTGCCGTATATAGGCAGGGTACATACAAGCAGGGCGTTTCTTCGGGGGTGCACGCCACAGCACACATCCGATATGATCAATCTGCGGGTGCACCCAACTCTTCCCAAACCTCTCCCGCCCGCCGCCGCGGCACCTCCCGCGCCGGTTGCCCCGGCTCATAGCCGCAGACGGCGCCGTAATCGCAGTAGCCGCAGCTGTCGGCCAGCCCGGTCAACGGTTCGGCGGCCACATCGCCCTCCAACAGTGTCTGAGCCATATCGGCTAACAGCTGTTCCATCCGCAGCTTGAGCTGGCCGAACTGGGTCAGGGTGGCCAGCGCATCGGAATGGTTCAGCGCGCCGGATTTTCCGGCTTTGGCCGGGATATACAGCCCGGCCAGCCCCGGCTCCATCGCCCGGAGCACCTCCTCGTTGTTGATCAGCAGCCCGCTCATCCGCATGGTTTTGATCTGCCGGGCGGCCACATCGTCCGGATCCGCCGGCCGGTCGACCTTGACCAACGGCAGCCGGGCCGGCAGATACAGCATCCCGGCCGGCTCCCCGCCGCAGACGCTCTCCCGGCGGCCGGCGGCGAACAGGTAGATCAGCAGCTGGAGGTTGATGCCGGCGGCCACCTCGTCTAACCGGAACTGTTTGGCGCCGGTTTTGTAATCAATCACCCGGACATACCGGGCGCCGTCTAACTCTAACAGGTCCACCCGGTCGATCTTCCCCTCGATCAGCACCTGTCCGCCGTCCGGCAGCGTGACAAGATACGGCTCGATGCCCGGCTTGCCGTTTTGCCCGCCGCCGATAGGCAGTTCAAACGCGGCGGGGACAAACCGGCTCTGGGCCAGCTCACAGACGGTATGCCAGAGCAGGTGCCCGCAGAGCGTACCCAACCGCCGGGCCTGGGCGGTGAACCGCCCGGGCTTGTTCTCCCAACCGCCCATATATTCGGTCACATAATCGTGGACCCGCGCTTCGGCGTCCCCCTGCACCTGCTCCCGCCGGACCGACGGCAGGCCGCGTTCGCAGTAAACGGGTATCAGCTGTTCCATGACATAATGGACCACGGTACCGAATTCCAGCGCGTCTAACTCAGCCGTCCGGCGCGCCTTTGCCCGCAGCCCGTAGCGGCAGAAATAGGCGAAACGACAGCGGTAAAAGGCCTCCACCCGGGAAGCCGAAAGGTGCATCCGCCTGCCGAATAACCACTCGGCCAGCGCGGTATCCGAAAAAGCGGCGGGTTTTCCCTCCAATGCCCGGTCCATCGCCTCCAATCGCGGCCGGTAAGCCGGCAGTTCGGAAAAAAGCCACCGCAGGGAGGACATTTCGACCGACGGCGTCCGCATCAGCGCCGCCAGCCGGTCAAAGCCGTCCGCCTCCGACTCCACCGGCTCTTCATCGGTCCAGCCGCAGTCCGGCAGTATCCGGCGGACGCTATAGACCAATGACGAGGGGACTAAAGGTTCACCACCGCCGGTCCGGCCGAGATAGCTGATATACAGCCGCTCGGACGGCGCCGCCGCCGCCAGATAGGCCAGCAGCCGCTCCTCCATCACCCGGCCGTCGCCGGTGTCGGCCAGCTCCAGCCCGATGCCGGCCATGATCCGGCGCTCCCGTTCGCTGAGCAGCCCGGCGGCGTCGGGATAGGCGGGAAAAACCCCTTCGTTGGCCCCGAGGATCCAGACAATTTTGGGCGCGGCGAACCGGATCCGGTCGGCTGACCCGATCTGGACCGCGTCCAGATACTGCGGCAGCCGTCCCAGGTCGAGGCCCTGCGCCGCCAGCGAAAACAGCTCACTCAGCCGGGCCGCCGGCAACGCCGAACCGCTCAGCTCGCTGCCGAAATTGTCTAACAATTCCATGAGCAGATCCCAGACCCGTCCGAGATGGTCGGCCTCCCCCGGTTCCCCCGCCGCGTCCAACCGCCGCATCTGCAACCGGAGCAGCCGGGGGGCCTTGACCTGTTCAAGATAACGGCAGAGCGCCCGGGCGAAATCCAATCCGGTCAGCGGCTGCCGCAGCGCCGCCGCCAGCGTCTCCAACGGCCGGATCAGCCGTCGGCGGAGCAGGTTGATATAAAACAATTGGCGGTAGTGGCATTCGGAAAAGACCGCCGACAGCCCGTCGGGGTGGTCGGCCCATTCCCGCCGCCATCCGCTTCCGGTGGTCCGCCAGGTGAAGACATAATTTTCAACCTCGGCGCAGGAACGGGTCGAAAATCCCAGCAGCCCGGTCTTCATCATCCGCAGCAGCAGCCCGGTATCCCAGCCGGCGGTCACACAGGCCAGCGCCGCCCGCAGCAGCACGATCAGAGGATTGGTCAGGATATCCGCCCGGGCATCAATATAACAGGGGATGCCGGCCCGCCGGAGGGCGGCGTCGAGAATCCCCTCGTAATCCGGCAGGTTGCGGGCCACCACCGCGATATCCCGGCAGCGGATCCCTTCGCGCCGCATCAGCCGCCGGATCTCCCGGGCAACGCCGGCCGATTCGGCGAAGATATCCGGATATTCCCCCACCCGCACCGCTTGTTCCCCGCTGCCTTCAACAGTCTCGGGGTAAACGGCAAAACACCCGGCTTCCAGCGCCCGCAATCCGGCGGTGGCGGCCCGGAGGTTCTGCTCTAACCGTACCGGTGCCGCCACCGGTATATTCTGCCGGTGGGCGAGATCGGTCAGCCGCCCGGCGGTTTTGGCGGTGACGGCGAACAGGCCGTATGGGTCGGCGGTATCGCCGGCGTCAACCGTATCGGTGCAGAGGGTAACCGTGACCGCCGCCGCCTGCCGCATGACGCCGCCCAGCACCGCGATCTCCTGGGCGGTAAAGCTCTTGAATCCGTCCACATAGACGGCGGCGCCGGCCAGAAAACCGCTCTCAACCATCCGCCCGGCGAGAATGGACAGCAGGTCGGCGGGATCGGCATAGGCGTTGGCGGTAAAAGCCTCATAGGCGCCGAGGATCAGCGAAAAATCCAACAGCTTGCCCCGCAGCAGGTCATCCTCCGGCAATCCGCCGCCCAGCTCGCTCAGCTGTTCCGGCGCGACGCAGTACTGTTTGCATTCCGCCTCCAGCGTCAGCAGCGCCTGTATGTAATCCGGATCGCCGTTCTGGCGGTGATATAAAGTCAGCCGGCCGGCCACGCTCTCCAACGCCCGGCTCATCAGCAGGGTGCGGACGGTGTCGTCCATCGGCTTGCCGGCCCGCCCGCCGATCTCCCGGAGAATCCGGTCGGCCAGCCGGGTGAAGCTCAAAATCTGGACGCCGGAAGCCCCCTGCAATCCCAGCAGCCGCAGCATCGCCCGCTCGCTCTCAAAAGAGTTCTGTTCCGGCACCAACAGCACAACAGGACGGCCCGCCGTCGCGTCGGCGGCAAGCCGTTGATGAATATATGCGGTTTTCCCGTAACCGGACCGGCCGAGGACGAGTTGGAGCATTTTGGATTCCTCCGGAATTTGATAGGAATGACGAGTGGTTAGTGGCGAGTAGAATGGCTCAATTGAACGTATAAACTCCTTCTCGTCACTCGCCACTCATCACTCGCCACTGACAATCCGTCCTACCTGCATAAAATACGAATCGCCCGCCGAGCGCCATACGCCGGTGTTGGACAACACATAGGTATAGCCGCCGGAGGTGGTTATCTGCTCTATCTGGCCGGTGACGCTGTTTACCGGTTCAAGCAGGCTGCCGGCTGTTGAATAATACAGTTCGCCGCCCGAAAGGCAGAAGCAGGTTTCGCCGACTATCGTCAGAGATGCGCCGGCGGCTATCTCCGCGCCGGCGATTATGGCCGGTTGGATGCCGCGGATATACATCAGATTGTTTTCTTCGCTGAGATAATAGATATGCTCCAGGTCGGGGGATACGGCGATGGATTTTTGAAGGGAGAGAGGCTGATCGCTGAGCGACAGGCGTATTCCGGGGGCGTCAGACGTATCCAACGGCTGGCGGAACAGCCCTTTTTCGGCTTTTTCTGAATATGTGATGCCATAGCCCCTATAATCTGGGGAATTCCCCTCCGGCCAGCACAAAGCGGTATACAACAGCGACCGGCCGTCGTCGCTGCACCAGACCTGGTCGACAAAGGAGGCCAGATGTACCGTTCGTTCGGCGGTGGAGCCGAGGCGGTACAGGTTATCGTTGCCGAGTGCCGCCATGCCGGCAAAATGACGGTTCGGCAGGTAATGGGCTTCCCAGGAGCGGATATCTGCCGGCAAACTGCCGTCCCAGAGCGGCGTCACCAATGTCAGATCGTATTCAGAGGAGACGATAACCGGCTTTTTGCCGAGGATCGCAAGCCGGCTGCCGGTAAAAATCTCGGTGCCGTCGCAGTTGAATTGGATCGTGCTGTTCCGGCCGGATATCCGGACCGATTCGCTGTCGATCCCCCGCCGCAGATACAGGCCCTCATCCGCGTAAAAATACATCACTGTGCCGCCGTTGCTGACCCCGGCCGGATACACGCTGCCGCGCTGGCTCAGCCGCCGGGTTTGGCCGCCGGTTACGAGATAGAGCAGGTCGCCGGAGCTGTAGAACAGGCTCCGCCCGTCGGGGGAGGAGACAAACCGGTCGGCCTTTTCGGCGACAAGCACCGGTTCGCCGCCCTTGGGCAGGCTGTATAGCTCGCCGGATTTGGTGAGAAACGCCGCCCGCTGGCCGTCGGTTGAAAAAGTCCAATCCATGATGTCATGGGACAGCGGGACCGGATCTTTTCCGGGCAGCAGCATGACGATATTGTCGTCCCGGTCGCCGTAGATCAGCCAGTCGCGGTTCGGGGAGGGCAAAATCTCATAATACCCGTCGATCTCCACCGGCGGATAGTCGTCGAACAGGACCAGCGTGGATTCCGGCAGCGAGAAAAGGGCGAGGCCGTGTTCCGGCAGAAAAAAGGCCGGCGGGGAATAGACGGCGGCGAAATATCCGCAGACGGCGGCGATCAAAACGGCGGCGGCCAGCGCCAGACGGACCGCCCGGACCCCCAGAAGCCGCCGGACAATCCCGGGCCGCTTTCTCTCGGCAGTTTCGGCCGGCTGGAATACGATCTCATCCTGTATCACCGGCTGCCCGTAGGGAATCGGCTCCGGGCGCTCGAATAACGCGTCAGGATGTGACGGCGGCGGTTGTGACGATTGTGACAGCGACCCGGGATTTTTCTTGCGGGCCCAGCGGAAATTGGTGGTCATCTCCCAGCCGTTTTCATTTTTATTGTTGTCAGCCGGTCCCGGCATGGGAAATCCTCCTTAATTTTTTGTAAACCGCCCGTCCGGCCCGAAGGCGAACCGCCCGCCGGCGGCCAGATCGAAATGAGCTTTGGCAATGCCGAGATCGGCGCCGCCGGCGCCGCGGATGAAAATCTCGCCGTTTTGCCAGCAGACCACCGCCGGCTGCTGATGCATACCGGAGGGGGCTTTGGTGACCGCTTCCACACCCCGGAGAAACCAGTCGGGCGGCGTCCGGTCACAGTCCATCATCTCGTCAGCCGTCTTCATCTGTGTATGTACCCACTCATAAAACGCCACCTCCGCGGCGGATTTGTCGGGTGGGCAGTAGCCCGCCGTCAGCAGGCAGGCCATCTCCTCCCCCTCCGGCAGCGCGTAGACCGGGTCGCCCCGGTCAAAGGTGCCGCCGGCCCAGCAGGTTCCGAGGCCGTGGCGGGTGGCCTCCAGCGCCAGCAGCTCCCCGTAATACCCCAGCCGCTCATGCAGCTCCGGCAGGGCGGAACGGCCGCAGAGGGCGATAACGGTGTTTACACCGTCGAATACGCCGCGGTCGTTCAGGATCCCCTGAAAGCTGGGACCGGCGCCGTCCAATAGCCGGATGGTCAGCCCCTCCCGGGCGTTGAAATCGTGGATCATTTGCTGCAGCGCCTCGCGGGCCGCGGGGTCGATGGGTTGATCTAAATAGCTGCGCCGTGAGCAGCGGCGGTCAATGGCTTCGAGGATGGTCATCATCTGAAATTCTTCCTTTCAAGAATAGTGATTAGTGGCGAGTGGTTAGTGGCGAGTTAAGCAACCAATGGTTGTAACGTCTAATCACTAATCACTATTTTCCCAATATCCTTCCGGTAATGCGCGCCGTCGAAATGAATCGTTTCCACCGCTGTGTAGGCCTTATCCAATGCCTGTTCCAGCGTTTCGGCTTTTGCGGTTACGCCCAGCACCCGGCCGCCGTTGGTTATGTAGCCGTTATCATTTTTTGTGGTGCCGGCGTGGTAAACGGTGATTTCCGGGTCGGCGGCCTGGCCGCTCTCGTCCAAACCGCTGATCGGCAGCCCTTTGGGATAGCTGACCGGATAGCCGGGGGAGGCCATAACCACACAGGCGCAGGCATCGTTGCTCCATGTGATCTCTGCTTCGGCCAGCCGTTCGCCGCGTATGGCGTCGATGATGTCAATCAGGTCGGTTTTCAGCCGGGGCAGCACCACCTGCGCCTCCGGGTCGCCGAACCGGCAGTTAAACTCGATCACCTTCGGGCCGTCCGGGGTCAGCATCAGGCCGAAAAACAGCACCCCCCTGAAAGGCCGCCCCTCCGCCCGCATCGCGTCCGCCGTCGGCTGGAAGATGTGCGCCATGCACCAATCAGCATGGACGGCGGTGTAATGGGGGTTGGGGCTGACGGTGCCCATCCCGCCGGTGTTCGGCCCGCGGCCGCCGTTATAGACCTGCTTATGGTCCATCGCCGAAACCATTGGCCGGACAGTGGTCCCATCGGTAAAGGCCAGCACCGATACCTCCGGACCGGTCATATGTTCCTCGACCACCACCCGCGTCCCCGATTCGCCGAAAATCCGGTCGGTCATCATCGCCCGCAGGGTATCCGCCGCCTGTGCGATATCCGCGCAGAACACCGCGCCCTTGCCGAAAGCCAGCCCGTCGGCCTTGATCCATACCGGGAATTTGCCGCGGCCGGTTATATAACCCAGCGCGGCCTCCGGGTCGCCAAAGCTCTCATAGGCGGCGGTGGGGATGCCGTATTGTTTCATCAGCCCTTTGGAAAACACCTTGGAGCCCTCGATAGCCGCCGCGGCCTTTGACGGCCCGAAAGCGGCGATCCCGGCGGTCTCCAGCGCGTCGGCCATGCCGGCCACCAGCGGGTCGTCCGGCGCCACGAATACCAGATCCACCGCCAATTCCCGCGCCAGCACCACCATCCCGCCGATATCGGCGGCAGACACCGGAAAGCATTCCGCGTCGGCGGCGATCCCGCCGTTGCCGGGGGCGCAGTACAATTTCCCGCAGCGCGGGCTCCGCTTCAGCGCCCGGATAATGGCGTGCTCGCGGCCGCCGCCGCCGACGATGAGGATGTCCATATTTATATAGTACCCCTTTTTTAGTGATTAGTGGCGAGTGACGAGTGGCGAGACGGCTGGCGTGAGATTTTTCAAAAGATTATGATAGCATAATTTTATCATAATGATATACTAAAAACAAGGGATAAATCAATAAAACAAACGCGAATACGGCGCCCGGATACACTTTTTCCGGATCGCCATAAACGCATTTAGATGTATAATGGATTTAAATCAGACCAACCCGGCGAATCGGTACCTTTAATTCCGCATTCTTCACAGCTGCTTCTTAATCTTCTCCAGCGCGTTCTTCTCCAGCCTTGACACCTGCGCCTGGCTGATGCCGATTTCGGCGGATACTTCGATTTGGGTTCTCCCTTTGAAAAAGCGCAGGTTCAGGATGCGTTTTTCCCGGTCGGACAGCCCCCGGATAGCTTCCTTGAGGGCGATCTCATCCAACCAGTTGGAATCGTCGTTGCGGTCGCCCACCTGGTCCATCACATAGATGGTGTCGCCGCCGTCCGAGAAGACCGGTTCATACAGCGAGATCGGCTCTACGATGGATTCCAGCGCCAGCACCACTTCTTCCCGGGGCAGATCCATCTCCCGGGCGATCTCTTCGATGGTGGGTTCCCGAGACAGCTCGTTGGTCAGCCGTTCCTTGCACTGCATCGCCTTATAGGCCAGATCCCGGACCGAACGGCTGATCCGGACGGCGTTGTTGTCCCGCAGATACCGCCGGATCTCACCGATAATCATCGGCACCGCATAGGTGGAAAACCGCACGTTCTGGCTGATATCGAAGTTGTCAATGCTCTTGATCAGGCCGATACACCCGACCTGGAACAGGTCGTCCAGATTCTCCCCCCGGGAGGTGAACCGCTGGATCACGCTCAGCACCAACCGCAGGTTACCGTTGACCATCTCGTTGCGGGCGGTGGGGGAGCCGCTCTGCATCTCCCGCAGCAGCCGCATCTTCTCCGCCTCGCTCAGCACCTTGAGAGAGGATGTGTTGACGCCGCAGATCTCCACTTTATTATACAAAATCCGGCCACACCTTTCCCTTTCGCGGCTAAGTTCCGCTGATGAGAAAAGTATGGCCGGAAATGGCCGGAATCATGCAGGATATTTTTGGGAAAACCGGTATTTTTTATGAAAACCGGTCAGGGGTTATCAGACGGGCCGTCCTTCCTCTATCCCCAGCGCGTCGGCGATAAGATCCAACCCGACCAGGATGTCGCGAACGCCCTCCCGGATGATCTGGATACCCTCCTTGATTTTTTTATTCTTTTTTTCCTCTTTGCAACATTCCTTGATGCACTCATCCTTGCAATCCTTACCGTAATGATCCATATGTTTCACCTCCTTTCCCTTTGAAGTAACTCAAGCTCAAGTACCTTACAGTATATAAGGAAGTTTTGGAAAAGGTTACAAGCTGTCCGGTTTAGTTTCGCGGAATCTGTTGACGAAAACAGCATATGGTGATATGATTACGACAATATCTGTGAGAACTGTATCTTTTTTCAAAAATACTCATATCAATAAAATATAGAAAGGGTGTCATATATGTTAAAAAAACTACTGGGACTGGCTGTGGTCGTATGTCTGATGGCGGCGCTGGCCGCTTGCGGCCATTCACAGGCGGCGGCGAATCCGAGAGAGGACGGGCCGGAGGAGACGGCTATGACAACCACGAGTGCGACCGCGTCGGGGACAAAGAAGAAGCCGACAGCGACGACGACGAAAAAGCCGACAGCGACGACGGCAGAGGAAGAAACGACAGTGGATACCACGAAAAAGCCAACTGCTGCCGCGGCTACGACAACTGCGGCGAAAAAGGAGACTGTCGTGACGACGGTGGTTACGGCGGGGCCAACGACTACCACAACAACAGAACCGACAACTATCACAACGACGGCATATGTGCCGCGGCCGAAGAATCCGGCGACGCTGAGTGCGGAACGGGAGCGGGAGATTAAGGAGGATTATATTGCATGGCAAATATCTTCTAGTCCGAACGCTTATCTTCATTTTCAAAACTTAACGCTGGATGATATTTATATCGAAAAATATTTAGGAACTTACAACGATAGCGTAGCGTTATTTATCACTGCAAAAGGTCAAGGATATCAAGATGTAGTGAGTCAGGGCACACTTGCTGGGTTTTTATTTAAATTCGGTAGCTCTCAAAGGCTTTATATTCATAAGAATTCTATGTTCGTTGATTTGTTCGAGGCATATCATTCTGGTTTGATTACCGAACATGATGTGGGAGACATCTGGTGGTATTATCAGCATGAAGGTCACTCATATGGTGATATAAATTAAAGAAGAGGGAGGTAATATACATGTGCGAAAAAATCATAGGGATCGTAGCGGCCGGTCTGCTATTTTTAACGCTGGCCGCGTGCGGCCATTCACAGGCGGCGGCGAATCCGGGAGAGGACGGGCCGGAGGAGACGGCTATGACAACCACGAGTACGACCGCGTCGGGGACAAAGAAGAAGCCGACAGCGACTACGACGAAAAAGTCGAC
>WRDE01000034.1 GCA_009783605.1 Oscillospiraceae bacterium | reverse complement strand
GATCGATGGCGGCAACTCCCATTTCCCCGACACCATCCGCCGCACCGCCTATCTGGAATCCAAGGGGCTGCTGTATATCGGCGCCGGCGTCTCGGGCGGCGAGGAGGGGGCGCTGAAAGGGCCGAGCATCATGCCCGGCGGTTCGCCCGCCGCCTGGCCCCATGTGAAACCGATTTTTCAGGCAATCGCCGCGAAGGTCGGCGACACCCCCTGCTGCGACTGGGTCGGCGGCGACGGCGCGGGGCATTTTGTCAAAATGGTGCATAACGGCATCGAATATGGCGATATGCAGCTGATCTGCGAGGCGTATTTCCTGATGAAGACCTATCTCGGGATGACCGCCGGCGAAATGCATGAAGTTTTCCGCGGGTGGAACGAGGGGGTGTTAGACAGCTATCTGATCGAGATCACCCGGGATATTCTGGCATATAAGACGGGGACGGCAGCCCCTTAGTCGAGAAGATTTTGGACACTGCCGGCCAGAAGGGCACCGGAAAATGGACTTCGGTGGCGTCATTGGACGAGGGGATCCCGCTGACACTGATCGGCGAGGCGGTATACGCCCGGTGCCTATCCGCCATCAAAGAGGAGCGGGTCCGGGCCTCGGCGATTTTGAAGGGGCCGGCGGCGGGTAAATTCGCCGGCGATAAGGCGGCATTCATCGAGGACATCCGGCAGGCGCTGTTCGCCTCCAAGATCGTATCCTACGCCCAGGGGTACGCGCTGCTGCGGGCGGCGGCGAAAACCTATAGCTGGGATTTGAAATACGGCGGCATCGCCATGCTCTGGCGGGGGGGCTGTATCATCCGCTCGCGTTTCCTCGGCAATATCAGGGAGGCCTTCGATAAAAATCCGGAATTGGACAATCTCCTGCTTGACCCGTTCTTTGCCGGCGCGCTTGCGGACGCCCAGGACGGCTGGCGCCGGGTCTGCGCCGCCGCGCTGATGAACGGCGTGCCGGTCCCGGCCTTTACCAGCGCCCTCTCCTACTATGACGGGTACCGCTGTGCCCGGCTGCCGGCCAATCTGCTGCAGGCCCAGCGGGACTATTTCGGCGCCCATACCTACGAGCGTATTGACCAGCCGCGGGGTGAACTATTCCACACCAACTGGACGGGACAGGGCGGAGCCACCTCGGCTTCGGCGTATACCGTTTAAATATATTAATAAAAAGTGAAAAAGATATTGCTTTTTTTTGGAAGATATGCTATATTGTAAATATATGGCATCGTCTCTACTATTTGTCTGACAAAATCAACGAGGAGGATTTCATCATGAGTAAAAAATTGCTGTCCCTTATGATGGTGATAGCGCTGTTGGCCGGGAGCGTGCTGATCTCTACCGCGCCCGCCGCCGCCGAACCCAGCACCATCGCGGAAGTAACCGGCTTCGCCGACGCCGACCCGCTGCGGCTGTGGTATAACCAGCCCGCCAATATCTGGGCGTTCGGCAACAGCATAAACGACGGAAATTATAACGGCAAATACGACGCGCTGCCGCTCGGAAACGGTTTCATCGGCGGCATGGTGTACGGCGGCGTGGACATTGACCGGATCCAGATCAACGAAAAAACCCTCTGGTCCGGCGGCCCGGGTAAAAATTCGGGCTACAACGGCGGACACGGCCCGGCTACTTCGGCGACCGCCAAGGCCAACCTGCAACTTTTACGGCAAAGCCTGCAGACCAGATTAGATACCTTCAATATCAGCCACACGGGCGGCACATCAGGAACCGTCGGGGGCGTTACGGCTTGGAACCCGGCAAATACCGCGGGGGCGGGAAATGACCCGCAGTTTGAAAATACGCAGGAAAAAGGCTGGATCAATACCCTGCAGGGCGATCACAGCGATTTCGGCTCCTATCAGAGCTTCGGCGACCTGCTCATCGCGGACGCCACCAAAATGGCGCCGAAGCTGCTGTACGGAACTTCCGACGCCGAGCCCAGCGGCGATGAAAAAGCCATTAACCTGTTCAACGGAAGCAACAACGGCAAGTTTTACGCGAGCCGCGGTGTGCCGGTGACCATTTCATGGGGATATGACCAGCCGTATACCTTCCAAAATTATACGCTCACAACCGGCAACGATATGGATGCCCGCGATCCCTCCGCTTTCACACTGCACGGCTCGAATGACGATACGCCCACAAAGAGCTGGACGCTGATAGACACGCAAACCGCCGCCGCGTTACCGACCGGACGACAGGCAGATAAAACCTTCAACACAACCGTCCGGTCATTCAAACACTATGAACTGCGGATCACCGCCGTGCGTACCGCCGGCAACAATCCCCAGCTCACCCAGATCCGCCTGAACGCGTCGGGCGGCCCGACCCCGACCCCCGTCCCCTCTGACTATACCCGGACGCTGGATCTGCGTACAGCCGTCCACACGGTGTCATACACATTAAGCGGCGTGAAATATACCCGGGAGACCTTTATCAGCAACCCCGGCAACGTGATGGTGGTGCGCCTGTCAGCCAGCGCCCCTAACAGCATCACCCGCCGCATCGCGTTCACTTCGGATCAGACCAAAAAGACGGTATCCGCCGCGACGGCTGCCGGCCAGGGCACCATCAGCATCACCGGACAGCCCGCTGATCAGCGGACGGACAATAACGCGCTGCATTTTGCCGGGACGATCAAGGTGATCCCCAGCGGCGGCACCATAGCGGTGTCCGGCGGGGAGGATATCGACGTCACCGGTGCCAACGAAGTGCTGGTCATCTTCTCCTGCGGCACCAACTATCACCAAAATATGGAAGCGAACAACAACTACTTCAAGGCCGGCGGCGTCGCCCCGGTCGCGGCCGCGGCCCTGTCACGGGTCAATACCGCCGCCGCGAAAACCTATGTGCAGCTGTTGAATGAGCATGTGACCGATCACAACGAGCTGTTCGGCCGGGTGGAATTGAATTTTTCCGGCGGGACAATGCCCGCGGCCAGCAGTACCAACAACACGACGGATAGATTGCTGGCGCGGTACGGCGCGAATTATAACGGATATACCGGCGTCGGTACTGCGACCAACGCGGAAAAACGTTATGTGGAGCGGCTGTATTACCAATACGGGCGGTATATGCTGATTGCGTCCTCCCGGCCCGGCTCGCTGCCCGCCAACCTGCAGGGCATCTGGGCGGATGGATTGAACCCGCCGTGGGCAGCCGACTATCACACCAACATCAACCTCCAGATGAACTACTGGCCGGCGCAGCAGACTAACCTGGCCGAATGCCATATACCGATGATCGACTATACAAACAGCTTAGTGCCGCGCGGCACGCAGACGGCGCAATACTACTACACCCGGGCGGACGGCACGTCCACACCGGTACGCGGCTGGGTTATCGGCCACGAGAACAATGTCTGGGGCAATACCGGCCCCGGCAACTGGTACTGGGGCTTCCTGTGCACCGAAGCGGCGGCATGGATGTGCCAGGATATCTGGGAGTATTACGCTTTCACCAAGGATGAGGCGTTCCTGGCCGCAAACTTCCCGACCATGCTCTCCGCCGCCCAGTTCTGGTTGGATAACCTGTGGGTTGATCAGAGAGCGGGCGCGGGCGGAAAATTGGTGGCCAACCCCTCCTACTCCCCCGAACACGGCCCCTATACCCTCGGCGCCTCCAGCGCTCAGGCCATCATCTGGGAGCTGTTTGAGAATGTATTGAAAGCTGCCGATGTTTTGGGAAACAACCATGCGGATATCGCCAATATTGCCACCGCGCAAAGTAACCTGCTGATGCCGACGGTCGGCAGCCTCGGACAATACAAAGAATGGCGCGACGAGTATTTGATGGATCTCAACGGCGACGGCAACCACCGCCACGTCAACCACTTATACGCGCTGCACCCCGGCACCAATGTCATCGCCGGCCGCAGCACGCGGGACGACACCTTAGTAACCGCGATGAAGAATGTATTTAACCCGCCCAGAAGCACGACTACCCGCAGCGACGTGAGCACCGGCTGGAGCGTGGCCTGGAAGATGAACATCTGGGCGCGGATGCGGGACGGAAACCGCGCCGGCAAGTTAGTCGGGGATATTATCAAGAATTGCACCCTGAAAAACATGTTCGACACCCATACCCCCTTCCAGATCGACGGCAACTTCGGCGCCACCGCCGGTATGACCGAGATGCTGCTCCATAGCCAGGGCGATATGATCGAGCTGCTGCCCGCGATTTCCACCGACTGGGGGACCAACGCCGGCAGTGTCAAGGGACTGAAGGCCCGAGGCAACTATACGGTAGATATCAGCTGGCTGGCCAACAAAGTCAGCGAAGCGAAGATCGTGGCCGGCGCGAATACCGGTACCGAAGAGATCACCGTGAGCGGCCCGGCCGGTATCGGAGCCCTGTACGTGACCGAAGTTATCGACGGCGTGAAATACCAGCTTCCGTTTACCGTAAGCGGGAATACGCTCACCTTTGAAACCGAAGCCGGTTCGGAATATATCATCGGCACCAGCCAGGGCATCCCCAAAACCACGCCGATCACCGCGGTCAACGTGACCGTGACCGCGCCGGTTCCGGGCGCGGCGCCCAGCGCGGCAGCTGTTGACGCGGATACGACGGGCTTCTTTACCCCGGGCGCGGTAGCCTGGTCGCCGGTTCAAAATCCGTTTGGATACGAGCAGGCGTATACGGCCACCGTTACGCTTACGGCCGCTCTGGGGAAAACCTTTGAGGATATTTCGCCGGAAAACGTAAAAATAAACGGTTCCGCCGCGACCATTACCGGCAATACCGGCGCGGCCCTGACCGTCAGCTATACCTTTGCCGCGTTCCCGCTGTCGCCGGTAACCTCGGCCGCCGTCAGCGTGACCGCGCCGGTTCCGGGGCAGACGCCGGTTACTACAGGCTCCGACGCGGGCGGTACCGGCAGCTTTACAGTGTCTTCGGTCTCCTGGTCGCCGGGAGACAGCCCGTTCAAGTATGATACATTATATACCGCCACGGTCACGCTTTCGGCCGCCGCCGGAAAAACCTTTGCGGGATTCGCGGCGGGGTTCGCCACAATCAACGGATACACCGCCGCCGTCACCGGCAATACCGGCAATACGCTGACCCTCACCTACACCTTCGCCGCGACCCCGCAGCCGGTTACCACCGTATCCGCTGTCACCGTTACCGTGACGGCGCCGGTTCCGGGCGCGACGCCCAATACCACCGCCTCCGCCTTGGAAGCCCCGGGCGAATTCACCATTGATTCGGTGACCTGGTCGCCGGGCGACAGTCCGTTTGAGTATGAGAAGGCGTATTCCGTCACCGTCGCGCTCACGGCCGCCCCGGGAAAGAGCTTTATGGGGATTTTGGCGGGGAATCTCAAAATCAACGGGGCCACCGCGAGTATCGCCGCGTATACCGGCGCCACCCTGTCGATCCGGTACACCTTCCCCGCGGTGCCGCGGACGCCGATAGGCATGGTTTCTGTTGTTGTGACCCCGCCTGCCATAGGGACGCCGCCCTTCACCGTATGTTCCTACGACGGGCCGGCGGGTGATTATACCATCGGCCAGGTGACCTGGTCGCCGGGAGGTCCGGTTGAATATGATACAGCCTACTCCGTCACCGTCGCCCTTACGGCGGACACAGGAAAAACCTTCGCGGGCATTTTGGCGGAAAATATCACGATAAACGGCTTTACCTCCGAAATCGTCAGCAATACCGGCACGAATCTGACGATTCAGTACACCTTCGCCGCGATACCGTCCCCGTATATAACAAATGCCGCCATCTTAGTCATAGCGCCGGTCCCGGGTGAAACACCGGTCAACCAGGGCTGGGAAGCCAGCGGGCTGGGTAAATTCTCCGTCAGTTCGGTGTCATGGGCGCCGGTAAACGACCCGTTCAAAGCGAACACACTGTATACGGTCACGGTCAAGATCGCCGCCTCCCCGGGATATGACTTCCTGGGCCTGACCGGAAGCGACGTCAACATCAACGGATTCACCGCGACGGTCATCTCGAACAAAGGCACGACCATGACGCTCACATATACCTTTGCGGCGGTGCCGCCCGCGCCGCCGGCCGATCCGCCGAGCTCATCGGATCTCACCGATTTGTTCATTGAAGTCGCGCCGCCTGTTCCCGGCGTGGCGCCGGTCAATGCGGCCACGCCCGCCTCCCCCGGCTTTTCCGTCAGCTCCGCAGCCTGGGCGCCGGTGAATAACCCGTTTAAGGCGGGGACGCTATACACCGTCACGATAAAAATTGCGGCGGATCCCGGAAAAACGTTCGCGAATATCCCGGCGGGGCAGGTAAAAGTAAACGGCAATGTGGCCACCATTATATCCAATAAAGGCGCGACGATGACGCTTACTTACACCTTTGCCGCGACGTAAGATCCCGATGATTTTTCAACGGGCGTTTTCCGCGGAGCATAAAATTCATGTTATCGGCAAACCAAAAATTACAGTAAAGGCGAATGAATATGTATAAAAAGAAAGCCATCATCATAACCGCAATCTCTTTATTCGCGCTCATATCCGCATTGCTTTTGGTGTTTATTCTGACAAAGTCTGACGGGTTGCCCTTCCGCGGCACCGTTACCCTTTCGCCGGACGCGAAGCTCAGGCTGGTTGACGGGGTTATATATAAACCCGTCGATGAGGACAAAGCCAAAATAACGGTTTCCAACGACGGGCTGACCGCGACGATTACCGGCGTCTTAAAACAACCCGGCAATTATGTCATGTTCTTCTTCGACGTGGAAAACGTCGGTGCCGCGGACGCCAAAATCACCTCCCTGTCCCTGACCAACAACGATCCGTCAAAAATAAATATTGACGGCACGTTCAAGGGGTTAGACGGTATTGTGATCCCGAAAAATGAGTCTTCTGAGGACAGCAGCTATATCTATGTCCACTGGGAAAATACCGATGAGGCTGAAGCGAACGAAGAATGTACCTTTTCGATCGTCATAGACAGCGACGCCGTGTCTTAACACTTCAACCAAAAATGCCCGGAATAAACCTATTCCGGGCATTTTTACTGTGAAAGGCCATGTCTGTTTTTCATGATTTTGCACACAATGTCAGTTTCTTACGAATTTTGGTCATAATCCAGATAGAAATTTTAATTGCTATGATATATAATACAATAAAATGGAAGGGCATGATCCTTTTCACGATATAAAACAAAAATCTACCGTTTTCCGTAAAAACATACAACGAAAGGATGGCAAGTTATGAAAACTCTGTTCGCGCATTCCCCAAAACGGCGCTTCCTCTCGCTGCTGTCAGTGATAGCGCTGTTGCTGACCTGCGTGGTGTTCGCGCTGCCCCCGTCGATGCCGCAGGTTGAGGCGGCGCCGGGAGATCCCTACGAGAACACCTCACTCAGCTTTGAGGAGCGGGCGGCCGATCTGGTCTCCCGTATGACCGAATACGAAAAGCTCGGCTACATCGATAAATTCCTTGTAGACGGCCAGATGACAGACCGCGGCGGTGACTGGTTCAGCCAGTTCGGCTCCAACAACGCCTCGATTCCCCGGTTGGGCGTCCCGGCGATGAACTACTGGATGGAGGCGCTGCACGGCGTCGCCCGGCAGGGCACCGCCATGAACAGGTACTCCACCGCGTTCACCTTCAATATCGGGGTGGGCGCCACCTGGAACCGGGATCTGACGCTGGCGATGTCTACCGCCATCGGCGACGAGGCCCGGGGGTTCAACAACACCCATAACGTCCCGCTCAACTACTTCTCGCCCACCATCAACATCTACCGCGACCCCCGCTGGGGCCGCAGCGACGAGTGCTACAGCGAGGACCCCTACATGACCGCCGTCTTCGGCCAGATGTTTGTGGACGGCTTCCAGGGTACCGATCCCAAATATGAAAAGGTCAATTCCACCATCAAGCATTTTCTGGCCAACAACAACGAGAACAACCGGCACGGCGACACCTCCGACATGGATATCCGTACGCTGAATGAATTTTACGCCTACGCGTTTAAGTCGGTCACGCTGAATTCCCGGGTGGCGTCGGTGATGACCGCCTATAACCGGGTCAACGGGGTGCCGATGTCGGCCCATCAGGATATAGTGGACACCATGCTCCGCCGCAAGTGGGGGTTTGACGGGTTTGTGGTGACCGACTGCGGTGCCATATACAACATCTTCAATCCGCAGGACCACCATTATAAGCCCGACGCGAACTATCTGGCCAAACTGCCGGGCGGCGGCGGCGCCTATGTGGACGCGCAGGGCTACGCCACCAAGCTCGGCGGCACCGCGATGGCGATGCTGGCCGGCACCGACATGAACTGCGGCGACGGATACGCGCACTGGCTGCTGATCGCGATGAACAACGGCTTGGTGAGCATGAACGATATCGACCTGGCGCTGACCCGCATCTTCACCTCCCGGTTCAAAACCGGCGAATTCGACCCGGCGGGCAGCGTTCCCTACCGCAACAATACCAACTATTCCTGGCAGAAAACCGTGCATGAGAGCGGCCACCGCCAGATCGCGGAGGATATGGCGGACGAGGCCATTGTACTGCTGAAAAACGATATCCCGGAGGGCGGTACCAAGCCGCTGCTGCCGCTCAGCAAAAGCGGGCCGGATAAAATCAGCAAATTGGTGCTGGTCGGCGAAGGGGTCCAGCGGGCCCATCTGGGCGGCTATTCCCGCGACGAGTTCCCGACATATGACACCACGCCGGAACAGGGCTTCACTAACCTGCTCCAAGGCTCCGGCACCCAAATCACCGTCATCGGCAACGCGCCGCCCGCGCAGGGCCTCAGCCAGTATGTCTGCAACGCCCGCAATATCCAGCTGCGCAACGGCAGCTCGGTTCTTCGTACCCTCACACCGTCTAACGCGACGGTTTTGTACGGCCTCGAAGAAGAAGGCGATCATTACGGGTATATCAATCCCGGCGCCTATATCGTCTTTCCCAACGTCGATTTCACCAATCTGACCAACATCCGGATGGAGGTCTCCGGTCCGAACGATACCCAGCAGGGCACGCTGGAATTCCGCGTCGGCAGTAAAAACGGGTATCTGCTCGGCTCGGTAGAGACCAGCGCTTCCGGAGGCTGGACCCCCTACAACTGGTTCCAGGCCAACGTCGCGTCGCTGGGCGGCGCGACTAACGGCGACCTCTATGTGATGTTTATCTCCAAAGTGGGCGGGATCGACCTGACCAGCCCGGCCAACAAGCAAGCCATCGAAGAGGCGGACGCGGTGGTCTATGTCGCCGGCACCCTCGAGAACGATTCCGGGGAGGGCCACGACCGCGCCACCTTAGATCTGCCCCGCAGCCAGGCGCAGTTCATCTTCCGCGTTTTGGAGATGAACCCCAACACCGCCGTCTATATCCAGTCGGTCAGTCAGGTGAGCTTAGAGGACTTTATAGACAAAGCCCCCGCGATATTATGGAGTGCCTACAACGGCGAGGCCCAGGGCAACGCCATCGCCCGCATCGTCTATGGCGACACCAACCCCAGCGGCAAGCTGCCCTTCACCTGGTACAGCACGCTGGCCGAGCTGCCCTCGGTCAAGAATTACACCATCCGCGGCGGCGGCGCCGCCACCGGCGGCAGCGACTACGGGCGCACCTATCAGTATTTCAGCGGCACCGCCGATTATCCCTTCGGCTACGGCCTGAGCTATACGAATTATGCCTACAGCAATCTGTCGATCAATAAAAATACCGTCACCCCCGACGATACCATCACCGTCACCTTTGACGTGACCAATACCGGCACAATGGCCGGCGCCGAGGCGTCACAGCTGTATGTCACCCCGCCGGGCGCCAACGGCATCGACCGGCCGTTCAAAATGCTGAAAGGGTTCGATAAAATATCGTTGAATCCGGGCCAGACCAAAACCGTCACCCTGACGTTAGATGTCAGCGACTGCCATTTTTATGACAATGACGGCAACATGCTCTATGATCAGGGCATTTGGGGCCTCTCGGTCGGCGGTTCCAGCGCCAGCACCCCGCTCTCGACTACCGTTGAACTCGCCGGCGCGCTGACCCCGAAGCTGCAGGCGGTCACGGTCCGTCCGGAGGGTATCGTTCTCAGCACCGCCCAGCCGGATATCAAATTCCACGCGAATCTCATGGCCGCGCTGTCCGACGACAGCTTCCTCGATCTGTCGGCTTCGGGCGTCACGGTCAGCTATACCAGCCGCGCCCCCGGTGTGGCGACGGTAAACGCCAGCGGCACCGTGAGCCCGGCCGGCGCCGGCTCCACCCTCATCACCGCGACGGTCACCTACGCCGGCCAGAGCATGTCGGCCACCTTCCCCGTCATCGTGCAGGGCGCGGCCAAACCGGTCGACAACAGCATCAAGGTGCTCACCAAAGACAACTTCACGGTCAGCAGCACCTTCCCCTCCAACAGCGAGCTGGCGGTGAATCCTGTCACCGATCAGGGCAGCTCGGTTTATCAGAACGCCGAAACCTACTTCGGCGGCCTGTTCCCCGAAGAGGAATACCTGCATATCTGGATCTACCAGCCGGCCATCACTAACGGCGCCGGCGCGGTCACGCCGAGCGGGGACGTCAGCGTCACCATCCGCATCACCGAAGCGCAGAAGGGCGCGCGCATCTATGAGATGGCCAAAGGCGGCTCCACCCCGGTCGAACGCACCTATGTCCTGAACCCGGACGGCAGCGTGCTGTTCGATCAGGTGAACCCGTATGGCAGCATGACCTTCAAGAGCAGCAACTGGGACAGCAGCGGCCCGATCTTCTTCTTGGTGCTGGGGGCCGACGGAGAATTGGAGGATCCGCCGCCGGAGGTACATAACATCACGATTGAGCCGCGGGGCTGGGCGGCGGACGAGGGGCTGGTGGATTATTTCGGGTATCCGGCCATCAAAATGTCCGGCCAGGGTCCCTACGCCGACCTCGGCATCTTCTTCGACGGCGCGGTCGCCGGCAAGGAATATAACAATGTGACATTGGTGTTCGACGCGGCGGGCCGCCGGTGGGTGCAGTTCAAAACATATAACGCCAACGACAATCTGCTCGGCCACGGCGGACGATGGAATACTACTGACGGCGGAAGTGCAAACAACGGAGAATTTTTTGAACAAAACGAATGGTGGAACCGGGACGGCTTCTGGAATAACGAGGACCACCATGAATATTCCGTCCGGCCGGTGGAGAACCTCAACGGGCTTGTACTCAACCGGGGCGAAAATCCGGGGGTGTTTATCGGCGGCGGCGGCAGTGATTTGTATATCCGCGGCATCCGGCTGCTCATCGACGACGAGATCGTCGCCGGCTGGGGCTCGCTGGCGCCGGGTAAATTCAGCCTGATGCTGGATTACCGGGACGGCAGCAAGCCGGCGGCCGACAAATACAGCCGGGACTTCCGTACCCAGGGCAACGAGATCAACTTTGTCGTCGGCGGCGTTCCGACCGGGATTTATGACGCGCAGTTCATCATCGAATACAGCGCGGGCCGGGATTTCGGCTGCGATATCGATTATCATACGAACAACACCTCGGGCAGAACCCAGATCCCCATGACCGCCAACGGACAGGGCGGGGTGCCGCAGTGGGCGCCGGCACGGGACAGCGAGACCTGGGACGACTGGCGGACCGGCACCTGGTTGCTGAACAACATGTATATCGGCGATTTGGGCAAAAACACCAACAGTCAATACGGCTGGGATTTCGCGCTGAAACCGGGCAACGGTGAAAGGGACGGCTCCGGCGGAGAATTGGGACTCACCATCCGCAGCGTAAAGATGATCCTCAACGGTGAGATGACCGGTTTCTGGGGTACCCCGTTCCCATTGAAACCCGGCGCCCTTGTGGATCCACCGACCTTAGTATCGAAGACCTCGACGAGCATCACGGTGCAATCTGCCGCACCGGGCAACGGTCAG
>WRDE01000033.1 GCA_009783605.1 Oscillospiraceae bacterium | reverse complement strand
GCCGGCCTTTACCAAATTCTACTTTTATATCAAACGGTACCGCAACATATGCGCCGTCCTGGTCGGGAACCTTTTGGATTTCGGCCTCAAACTCATAAATTTTACCCATGCTCTATCACCCTTATATATGATTACATATATTATTTTTCTGATGGTTTGGCCCACGTTCTAAAAGACGGCAAATGGGGTTTTGTCAACACCGCCGGACAATTGGTTGTGCCCTGCGAATATGATGGCATAGGTTCTTATAATGGCCTGACCGGCGTCCAAAAAGACGGCAAATGGGGCTTTATCAACGCCGCCGGACAATTGGTTATCCCCTGCGAATATGATGCCATATCTCCTTTTTCTGCTGGCCTGATCCGCGTCCAAAAAGGCGGCAAATATGGTTTTGTCAACACCGCCGGACAATTGGTTCTCCCCTGCGAATATGATGCCATATCTCCTTTTTCTGATGGCCTGGCCCAAGTACGAAAAGACGACAAATGGGGCTTTATCAACGCCGCCGGACAATTGGTTGTTCCCTGCGAATATGATTTAATAAATTATTTTTATTTTTCTAATGGCCTGATCCGCGTCCGAAAAGACGGCAAATATGGTTTTGTCAACACCGCCGGACAGCTTGTAGTTCCCTGCGAATATGATGTCGCATATGATTTCTACCAAGACTTGGCCGGCGTCCTAAAAGGCGACAAATGGGGTTTTATCAACACCGCCGGACAGTTGGTTATCCCCTGCGAATATGATGACATATATTCTTTTTCTAATGGCCTGGCCGGCGTCCGAAAAGACGGCAAATATGGTTTTGTCAACACCGCCGGACAATTGGTTATCCCCTGCGAATATGATTACATGGATTATTTTTCTAATGGCCTGGCCCAAGTCCGAAAAGACGGCAAATGGGGGCTTATCAGCAAAGCCGGCTCGGTAGTCGCTCCGGCGGAGTATGAAAATCTTGTGTATGCCGGCAGCGAGGAAAACAAATTATATTATTGGTTTAACGAAGACGGCAAGTGGGGAATCTTCAGCGTGGATATACCCCTCACCCCCCTCGGCCACGTCTCCGGCGGCACCACTCTCTCGATCACCGACGCCCGGTTAGTGCTCCAGCACTTGGTCGGCAAAGCCCTCCTGACCCCCGCCCAGCAGGAGATCGCCGACGTGGACGGCGACCAGAAGGTCACCATTGCCGACGCCCGGCTGATCTTGCAGAAATTGGTCGGCAAGATCGACAAGTTTCCGGTTGATAGATAATAACTATGATCAGCGCGGTGGCAAACGCGGAGCGTTTGTCTGCTAAGCCCAACACATACACAAGAAATTATTCCCGTTTTGCGAAACGGGAATAATTTTTGTTGTACGCTTTAACACATGGGATACTACATTCAGTTGAACACGAGCGTAATTTTACCGTGTGTATAACAGTAGCCGGTATGATGGTTGTTATATTATTTGCCCTGTGAAAAACCACCTGTTTATTGCAAAGGCAAACAGGGTGTGGTATGATACTATATGGATAATTTTGTACCGGGAGGGCTGAAAATTGAAGATCACGGAGTTATTGGCGTCCGGCAACGTCACCGTTTCCTGCGAGCTTTTTCCGCCGAAACACGGTTCGGAGCTGGAATCGGCAAAATCGGTGGTACTGGCCACGGCGGCGCTGCGCCCCTCCTTCATCAGCGTCACCTACGGCGCCGGCGGCGGTACCTGCGAACATACCGTCAGCCTTGCGGCGCTGGCGCAGGACGCCGGAATCCCGGCGCTGGCGCATCTGACCTGCGTCTCCGCCGACCGGGAATCGGTCCGGCGGATATTGGATGATTTCCGGGCGCAGGGCATTCAAAATATCCTCGCGCTGCGCGGAGATATTTTCCAGGACGATACGCCGCCGGAGCGGCCCGAGCCATACCGGTACGCCAGCGATCTGATGGCGGAGATCCGGGATTACGGCGGGTTCTGCGTCGGCGGCGCCTGTTATCCCGAGGGGCATCCCGAATCCGCAACGCTGCAAAAGGATATGGGCAGCCTGAAAATCAAAGCTGATTGCGGCTGCCGGTTTTTTACCACCCAGATGTTTTTCGACAACAATATCCTGTATACCTTCCTGTTCCATCTGCTGAAAAACGGGATCGATATCCCGGTGATCGCGGGGATCATGCCGGTCACCAACGCCCGCCAGATCGCCCGTATCTGCAAGCTGTCCGGCACCGCGCTGCCCCCCCGGTTCCGGGCGATCGTGGACAAATTTTCCGAAAACCCCGCCGCGATGGCGCAGGCGGGGGTGGCCTATGCCACCGAACAGATCATCGACCTGATCGCCAACGGCGTCAACAACATCCATATCTATACCATGAACAAGCCGGATATCGCCGGGCGGATCATGTCCAATTTATCAGAAATTTTTAAATAGATGAAGATACTTGAAAAAGACGTATTGCGTTATCTTGGCTGCCCCGGGGCCCAACCCGGCGAAGGGCTGTCCGGTCTTATCCGCCAGATGACGGCCGAATTAGAAGCCTGCGTAACGCCCAAATATGTATACGGAATTTGGGATTGCCGCATTGCCGGGGCCGCGGTATCACTGGGCGGCATGATGATTGAAAGCAGCAGTCTGGCCGTACATCTGGCCGGCTGCCGGCGGGCGGCGCTGCTGGCGGCGACGCTGGGGGCGGCGGCGGATTCCCTGATCCGCCGGTACAGCGTCGGGAATATGGAAAAGGCCGTGGTTCTGGACGCGGTATCCGCCGCCATGATCGAAGCCTTTTGCGATCAGTATCAGCAGGAGATAGCGAAAAAGGAAAACGCCGCGCTGACCGGGCGGTTCAGCCCCGGATACGGGGATCTCGGGATAGCCTGGCAGCAAAAACTGCTGCGGCTGTTGGACGGCGGGCGGCGGATCGGGCTGACGATAACCGGGGGCGGGATGCTGGCGCCGGCCAAATCGGTGATTGCGGTAATGGGAATTTTTTCTGAATTTTCAGGAGACATATGATATGAATTTAAAAGAGCTTCTCGGAAAAGAACTGCTGATCTTCGACGGCGGGATGGGCACCATGCTGCAGGACCGGGGGCTGGCCGCCGGCGAGCTGCCGGAGCTATGGAACATCACCCGCCGGGATGTCGTTTTGGATATCCACCGGGCTTATGCGCGGGCCGGGTGCCATATTTTAAAAACCAATACCTTTGGCGCCAACCGTTTAAAGCTGGCCGACACCGGATTCACACCCGGCCAGATCGTTGCCGCCGGGGTATCGGCCGCTAAGGAAGCCGCCGGGGAGACCGGTGCATTCATTGCGCTGGATATCGGGCCGACCGGCCGGCTGCTGGCACCTTTCGGCGACTTGGAATTTGAGGCCGCGGTGGACATTTTTGCCGAAATGATCACCGCGGGCGCGGCAGCCGGAGCCGGCTGCGTGCTGATCGAGACGATGAACGACACCTATGAGATCAAGGCGGCCATGCTGGCGGCAAAAGAGTGCTGTGATCTGCCGGTGATGGTCACCTTCACCCCGGATGCTTCCGGGCGGCTGATCACCGGCGGGGATATACCGGCCGCCGTCTGCCTGATTGAAGGGCTGGGGGCCGCCGCGCTGGGGCTGAACTGCGGGGCCGGGCCGGAACAGATGAAGGCGCTGCTGCCCGAACTGTTGAAATATTCCAGTGTTCCGGTCATTATCAGCCCCAACGCCGGCATCCCCGAGTTGGTAAACGGAAAAACCGCTTTTCATGTCACGCCGGCAGAGTTTGCGGCGCAGATGGCGGCATTTGCCGCCGACGTTCATATAATAGGCGGCTGCTGCGGCACCACCCCCGCTCACATCGCCGCCGCCGTCAAAACCTGCCGCGGCATCACTCCCGTGCCGGTGACGCAAAAAGCGTATACCTTTGTATCCTCCTACGGTAAAACCGTCGAAATCGGTGGCGGCGTCATTATCGGGGAGCGGATAAACCCGACCGGCAAGCCGCGGATGAAGCAGGCGCTGCGCGATAACGATATGGAATATCTGTATAAAGAGGCACTCGCCCAGGTCGGGCACAGCGCGGACATTTTGGACGTCAACGCGGGACTGCCGGAGATTGATGAAGCGGAGCTACTGCCCCGCGCGGTCAGGGGGCTGCAATGCGTCACCGACGCGCCGCTGCAGATCGACACCGCCGATCCGGCCGCCGCTGAACGCGCCCTGCGGTGCTATAACGGCAAGCCGCTGTTCAATTCGGTCAGCGGCAAGCGGGAGTCGCTGGAAAAAATATTGCCTTTGGTGAAAAAATATGGGGCGGCGATGGTGGCGCTCACGCTGGACGACGACGGTATCCCCGCAACCGCCGGGGAGCGGGTGGCGGTCGCCGAAAAAATCATCGCCGCCGCCGCGGCATACGGTATCCCCCAAAAAGATATCCTCATCGACACCCTGACCCTGCCGGTGAGCACCGGCGCGGATAACGCGCGGGTCACATTGGACGCGATGGAACAGGTCCGGGACCGGTTAGGTGTCCATACTGTGCTGGGGGTGTCCAACATCTCCTTCGGACTGCCGGAGCGGGAACGGCTCAACGCCGCGTTTTACACCCTCGCGCTGCGCGCCGGCCTGAGCGCCGGCATCATCAATCCGCTGAGCGCCGCCATAACCGACGCGCTGTATACTTACCGGGCTTTGAGCGGAGCGGACGGGAACTGCGGCGCCTACATCCGGCGGTTTTCAGGGTCCGCGGCGCCGGCAAGGGAGGTAAGCGGGTCCGCCGAACCCGCAACTCTCTATGACGCGATCCTCACCGGAATGCGGGAACAGGCCGGCCGGGCCGCCCGCGATCTGCTGGAAACTATGCCGCCGATGGCGGTCATCAACGACCATCTGATCCCGGCGTTAGACAAAGCCGGGCAGGATTTTGAAAATCGCGCCCTGTTCCTGCCGCAGCTGCTGATGAGCGCCGAAGCCGCCGGGCAGGCTTTTGAGGTGATCAAGCGGCAGCTGGCGGAGCAGGGGGAACCCCGGGAGAAACGCGGCAGGATCGTGCTGGCGACGGTCAAGGGGGATATCCACGATATCGGGAAAAACATCGTTAAAACCCTGTTAGAAAACTATAATTTCCAGGTCATCGACCTCGGCAAAAACGTGGAGCCGGAGTTGGTGGTGGAAACTGTCTTGAAGGAGCGGGCAGGGCTGGTTGGACTGAGCGCGCTGATGACCACGACGGTGGTTGAGATGGAAAAGACGGTCCGGCTGCTGAAGGAAAAAGCGCCGGGCTGCCCGGTGATGGTGGGCGGCGCGGTGCTGACGCCGGAATACGCCCGCCGGATCGGCGCGGATTTTTATTCCAAAGACGCGATGGGCGGGGTGCGGTTCGCCGAGCGGGTGTTTTCGTGAGAATGCAGGCATTATACAATAAAGCCGCCTAAACCCAATGTTAGGTTCCTTTCCATAAAGAAGTAAACAAGCTGAAAAAGGATTTCCCCGTTTTCAACTTGTTTTATTTATATCGAAGTGATATACTCTATTCGCAGGTTATTTATCTAATCAAACGAAGGTATTGATATGATGACAGATTACAATATAAAACAACTGCTTGAAGAATCCCGATTTGATTTTGTTAATGCAGATGACAAAGCGTTCGTCGTTGCTTTTGATGCTGCTATGCTGGAACGTGGTTGGGGGCTTGAAACGAACGGTTACTACAAGGGCTATATGTGGGGACGGTATATGCTGATTTATCGCAAATTGGGGGTTAAAGCAAAAAAAGTCCCCGCGCGGATTTATCTAAGGGATAATGGAATTGCCCTACGGTTATTTTTCAGCAATATAGACAAGCACCGTACCTACATAGAAAATTCGCCGCTTCATATCAAAGGTGTGTTTTCAGGCACTCACGGTAATTGCGGTCACTGCGGCAACGAACATGAGGGTAGTTGTAAACACAGAAAAACGTATACGATTGATGGCAATGTTTATGAAAAATGCGATGGTGCGGTATTTGAGTTTTGGCAACCTGATCTGGAAAAGCTGCCAGATTATATAGGGTTATTAGCGGAGTTCTATCTGGTTAGAGCGGTTTGACTTTACCTGTCCAGACAAAACCGAAGGTTTTGCAAGAAGTCTATTGCCGCTCTACAGCTTCTCGATCCCCTCGATAATATACTTCTGCTGGATAAACACCAGATTGGTCAGGATCGACAGGTATTTGATGATTACGGTCAGGATCGAAAACAGTCCGAAAAATCCGGCCGAGATCAGCAGCATGGTGGTGGTCCAGCCCGGGACCGGCGAGGCACTCAGATAGACGGCGACGGTGTAGCCCCCGAAAAACAGGGTCATCAGGATCATAATGGCCGTGAGCCATTTCGCCAGACTGAAGCCCAGATCGGTGAACAGGATCAGGCTGTTGACCGCCAGCTCCCGCCGTTTGGCGCCGGCGTTTTTGCTGCGGGCGGCGCCTTTTTTCGGATATTGTATGCTGCCGACCTTCAGCCCGCAGCTGGCATAGACCGCCTTGCGGTAGGGGATGGTTTTGCTGATGGCGTGCACCCGGTTGATCGCCCGGCGGGACAGCACCCGGAAGGATTCGCCGAACAGCGCGTACTGCACCCGGGCATAGCGGTTGAACAGCAGGTAAAACAGCCGCGACGACAGCTTGCCCCGGCCCTTGGGCGCCGCGCTGACGATATCGTAGCCGGTCAGCGCCTTGCGGTAGACCTCCATGATCAGGCCCGGATCATAATCCATGCTCACGCTTTCGAACTCGAACACAAAATCGCCGATCGCCAGGTCGATCCCGGCGTTCATCGCCGCCTCCGGTCCCTGATAATGGCTCATATGCACGATGCTGGTCACCACATCGCCGCCGATCGCCGCTTTCACCGCCGCGATCGTGCCGTCGGTGCAGGCGTCGTTGACGCAGATGATCTCGAAGGACAAAAAATTGTCCGACAGCACGCGAGCCAGCGCCCGCAGGAAATCGCCGGCCCGCTGCTCATCGTTCCGCAGATACACCACCGCGGACACGAAATTTTTTTCTTTGTTTAGAATACCGCCGGTTTTATCCATCAGTCAGCACCTCATTCAAATCATATACGGTATTGATCTTGCCGGACAGGACGCTGATAAACGTGGGATCGCTGCTGTGCCGCCGGATCACCGTCGGCCGGCTGTCGTCGATCTCGGAGGCTTTTAAAATGGGCTTTACCGAGAAGAGTGAGGATTCATACGTGAAGCCGAGTTCATCGCGCAGATATTTTTTGGCGAGATTCGACATATACGGCCAGGCGGTTTCGGGGCGGGCGGCGCAGCTGTCGCAGTTGCCGAGCAGCTGGGGGGTACAGCTTCCCCCGCAATGGGATTGACACCCGAACCCGGGGAGCGGCGCGTAGTTAGTCAGGTGAGGGGTGAAGGTCACGCTGGTCAGCGAATGCAGACCGGTTTTGCCGAAGGGCATGACCGAGAAAAACGGGCCGTCCATCACCGTGATCCCCCTGTTTCTCAATTCCTCGCCCGCTTGGCACAGGATGATCTCACACAGCTCATATTTGATCGGAAAGGGGTCCTCCCCCAGCATGGCGAGGATCTGGTTGACGCTGGCATAGGTGGCGTTCAGCACAAAATCCGACGAATAGGCCGCGCCGCCGGCGCAGGTGAGGGTGTACGCGCCGCCGGTCCGCTCAATGGCGGTCACCTGCGCGTTGCACCGGATCTCGATATCGGGATTTTTGGCGATCTGCTCCAGCAGATGATCCCGCAGCAGCGCGGCGTCATAGGTATATTCGGTGGTCAGATAGGCCCCGTCGCACATGCCGGGTTTGAAATACCGGCCGGCCGGCACCGGCTCATAGGGGATCGCCGCATCGGCGCAGAACTTCATAAACTGATCGGTATTGGTCCAGCTGAAGGCGGCGGAGGTGGCGTAGATCTTTTCAAAGGTGGAATGGACGCAGAATCCGTAATCCTCCACAAACCGGTCGAAATAATCCCGGCTTTTTTTGGCGGTGGACAGCGACCGCGGGTAATGATAGCCCATATGCACCCGCGCCTGGTTGATATAGGTCGCCCGGGCGAACGGGGCGCCGTCGGCTTCCAGCACTAACGTCTTATGCCCCTGGCCGCCGCAGACTAACGCGGCGTATAGCCCGTAAAAGCCCGCGCCGATAATAATTCTCGAATAATTCATATTATTTTTTACTTTCCACACGATACGTGTTGGCCCCGTCAATCAGGGTCAGATCATAAATCGTTTTCAGCACTTCAATCCATTGTTCGGAATTTTGGGTGGCGTGTATATACGCGGGCCGGATAAATTCCTGTACCAGATACAGCAGCCTTTCTTCGGTGATGTTATCCAACGGTCCGTAGGCGTTCAAACGGCTGAAAGCGCCGGTGCCGAAGGGATCCCCGTCGACAAAGAAGACCTTGATATCCTCGTTCCGGGTTTTTCCGCTGTCTTCCCGCAGCTTTTCTATCCATTCGGTATCCGAAACGGGCGGTTTTATAATCGACTCGGTAAACGGCGGCCTATGCATTTTCGATTTGAAATCCTTATCCAATTTCGGCGCCAGATTCAACACCATCATAAATGCCGCCGCCAGCGCCGTGAACCGGAGCCACATCTTCGCATCGCCGCAGCTCCGGTATCCGGCGCACAGCGCCAGCAGGAAAAAGACCAGCACCGCTTCCGGGTGGTACCGCAGATCCCCGTATCCCACCATGATGATGACAGCGGTTTTCAGCAAATACGCGATACCCGCGCCCAAAATCAGCCAGCGCAGCCCCTTATTGCGGGGCGCCGTCTGCGTATCCCGTTTGAGAAATGCTCCCGCCGTCATGCCGAACACCGAAAATCCCAGCAGCAGCAGATTCTGCGGCTCGATGATCATGTTGAAGATTCCGGTTGAGATGCCGTTGTAGCTGCCGCGCACCTTGCCCAACCAGCCCTCCATATCGTTGAACAGGGTCGGGACGATCTCATCCGGCGTAAACACCCGCTGGGGGATATGGGCATGGATCATAAACAGCGTACTGCCGTTATCGGTCACCCAGGGGGTATGGAAGTTGACCAACGAATAGAGGATCCAGGGCGCCGTGAACACCAGCAGCCCCAGCAGATACACCGGAGCCATTTTGAACACGTTTTTCTTATACATCGGCAGCAGCGCTATCCCGGTTATTCCGGCCACCACCAAAAAATCAAACCGGACCATCACGCCGGCGCCGGCGAACAGGCCGGCCAGAAAGATATCCCGGCGGGTGCATTCTCTCAGCTTTGCCAGCACATTAAATAACAGCGCCATACAGAGTATCGCCATCGGCACCGCCCGGGCCGCCATAACCTCGCCCATATAATCCACGCTGGAAAACAGCATAAGAGCGGCCAGCATCCCCGGAATAGCCGAGCCGCACAGCCTTTTGGTCCCCCGCATCAATAAGAACAGGGTGAAAACCGCCGCCAGCGCGTTGATGATAACCCCCGAATAAATACCGAAGCCAGTCAGCCCGTCCACTATGGCGATGACAAGGGGATACAGATAGGGAAACGAGATATTTAGATCGGTAAAAATGACATACTGCCTGACGGTGGCGACCTGTCCGAAGCCTTTGAACATGCCGCGGGAGATATCGTAATAGGAGAGTGAATCCGGCGAAAAACCGGGGCCTGAGCTCAAAAAGCAGACGAAAAAGAAAAACAGCAGCGCGGGGACAAAAAAAGCGACAGCCAGCGTTTCGGGATCCCGCCGGTTACCCCGGTCAGCGTCTACATTGCCTCGGTCAGCGTCTACATTGCCTCGGTCAATGTCTGCATTGCCTCGGTCAATGTCTGCATTGCCCAGGGCAAACAGTCGCGCGCCGGAGATCAGCAATACCGCGGCAAAACACAGCCACACCAAATTGGAGTTGGTCGGAACCACGGGATTTACGCTTTTGATACAGGAGAGCAGGCACAGCACGATCGGCGCGATCAAAAATATCAGGGACTTTTTCAACCGCATCTCAAACCGGTAGCGGATCATCAGCCGCAAAAGCCCCAGCCCCAGTAAAACGCCAAAAAAGATATTGCCCAGCACATAGCGCAGCGGCTGTTCGGACATAAAATTATACAGCGCGAACAGAATCCAGACCGGGTGGATCACCACCAACAGTCTGGCCACCGTGTCCGCCGGGCTCTCCGGTTCCCCGGTACGGAATTTACCGGCTTGGCGTTTCAGAAAATCCACACCGGCTGTTTTGATATCCATTGTCATCGGTTTTTACCCTATTTATACTTTCCAAAAAAATTACACAGCAAAATTTTGAATAAACCGGCGTTGCCCCGGACCGGGCTGATCTTGGTGGGCGTCTTGCCTTTTTTGGGATACGCCCGGGTCACCGGGATCTCGCATACCCGCAGCTTCAACCGGCTCGCCCGGACCGACAGATAGGCCAGCAGCTCATACCCGGTGAAAATATCCCGGAACGGCCGCACTTCGGGATGGGTGATATACCGTTTGGAATGGGCGCGGAAGGCATTGGTGGTATCGGTAAACCGGTGGCGCGCCGTCAGGCTGATGATCGGCGCGTGCAGCAGCTTTACCGCCAGATGCCGGGACAGCGGGGTGTGGATGGCTTTTCCGCCCGGCAGATACCGCGAGCCCTGAACGAAATCGTATCCCTCGTCTAACTTTTCGATAAACCGGGGGACGTCCTCAATGCTGTCCTTGTTGTTGCCGTCGACGGTGATGAACCCCTCGTACCCGCGTTCCAGCGCCCACCACAGCCCCATCCGCAGCTGGGCGCCCTGCCGGCCGGGACCGGTTTTGACCAACAGGGTGTTCACGCCGTATCCGGCCAGCATGGCGGGATCGACGCCATTATCGGTGGACCCGCCGTCACAGATGATGATATCACATTGTTCCGGGACGCCATGCTCCTTTGCCCGCGCCAGCTCGGGGACAATATTTTTCTCCTCGTTGAGGATGGGGATCAGCACGCAGTAAGCGGTCCGTTTTTCGGCCAGCTCTTTCACTAAAAAGGCGGGAACGCCTTCGATCCCGTCAATCTTCAAACCGCAACCCCCCGCAGATAGTCTAACGCCGCACGCACGGTACCGGCGTCGCCGGTATTTTTCATCTCCAATGACAGATACCCGTCATACGGGAGGGATTTTAGCTGTTTATGCAGCTCCCGCGGCCGGATCGGGACAAGGTTCGGTTCAGAGAGATGGATATGGCGGATCCATTTGGCATTTTGCTCCAGCACGACAAACGGCTCCTCATTATAGATCATCGTCCCCATATCCACGTTGACCATACAGCCCGGGTGCGCCACCTCCCGCACGAACCGGAAGGCTTCGGCGGTGGTGTTGAGGAAATTGGTGCCGTAAATGACCGGATTCGGCTCCACCGACAGCACGGTACCGCGGGTAGCGGCATATTCCCCCAGGCTCCGGAAAAACTCCACCGCGATGCCGTACTGTCCGGCATCCTGAATAATCCGGTTTTTCGGGCAGCCGAACACTAAGTTCCCGCACCCTATCGTTCCGGCGAAATCAATGGCTCGGCGCAGATAACCGTCCAAAAATTTTCGTTCCTCTTCAGATACAAAAAAATTCTGGGTGACGCCGAACAGGATCGACTGCATCGAACAGACCCGCAGATGATATTGCTCATACAGCGCCGCCGCGTAAGCGCCCGCTTCCTCGGTTTTTTCATACGGCGCATCGGGAAACAGCCGGGTCGGCGCCACTTCCAGACCTTCAAATCCCAGCGACCGGATATAGGCCAGCATCTCTGTATCCATTTCGGCCGGCCAGGCGATGTTGGAAACCGCAGTCTTCATCTGTTCGCCTCCACAAACGCCAGAATATCCTCCAGCACCCGCTCTTTATTAAAAATATATCCGTCCGACCCGCCCAACCGCTTGGCGTAAACGGTGCGGAAATCGTAATACGGCGGGC
>WRDE01000032.1 GCA_009783605.1 Oscillospiraceae bacterium | reverse complement strand
TCCCGGAAGCAGATACGGCAGACGCCGTATTTCCGCAGATAGGCGTGGGGACGGCCGCAGATCTTGCAGCGGTTATACGCCCGGGTGGAAAATTTTGCCGGCCGCGCCTGGCTGACCTTCATGGATTTTTTTGCCATAGCTCTTTAGTCCCCTTTCCTTATCTGGCGAACGGAGCGCCCATCAGTGAGAGCAGCTCCCGCGCTTCTTCATCGGTTTTGGCGGTGGTGACGAAACAGATGTCCATCCCCCGCACCTTATCGATCTTGTCATAATTGATCTCCGGGAAGATCAGCTGCTCCCGCAGGCCCATGTTGTAGTTGCCGCGCCCGTCGAAGGAGTTGGCGTTGATGCCGCGGAAGTCGCGGACCCGGGGCAGCGCCACGTTGAACAGCCGGTCGAGAAACTCATACATCCGGTCTCCCCGCAGGGTCACCTTCATGCCGATGTTCATCCCCTCGCGGAGCTTGAAGTTGGCCACCGATTTGCGGGCCTTGCAGATGATCGGTTTCTGGCCGGTGATTGCGGACAGATCCGCCGTGATCGCGTCGATGATTTTGGAGTTGTCCCGGGCCTCGCCGCACCCGACGTTGACCACGATTTTGTCGATCTTCGGGACCTGCATCACGCTTTTATACCCGAACTTTTTCATCAGCGCGGGGGCGGCGTCCTGCCGGTAAAAATCCTTCATTCTTGCCATAATTCGCCATCCCCTCCCTATATCGTTCTTTTACAGCGCCGACAGAGGCGGGACTTGGTCCCGTCGGCGTTTTCTTCGCGGCCCATCCGCGCCGGATCGCCGCAGTGCGGGCAGACCACCTGCACCTTGGAGGCGTACATCGCGGCGGCGGCTTCGATGATACCGCCCGGATCGCCCATCTTCTTGGGCTTCACGTGCTTTTTGACAATGTTGCGGCCCTCGACGATGACCTTGCCCTCCTTCGGGCTGACGTCCAACACCTTGCCCTTTTTGCCGCGCTCGTCGCCGGACAGGATCTTCACGGTGTCGCCCTGTTTGACATGTAACCTCTTCTGCATCTGAAACGACACCTCCTACAATACTTCCGGAGCTAAGCTCAGGATCTTCAGATAATCGCGTTCCCGCAGCTCCCGGGCCACCGGCCCGAAAATACGGGTACCGCGCGGATTCTTATCCTCACGGATAATGACGGCAGCGTTGTCGTCGAAGCGGATACAGGTGCCGTCGGCCCGGCGCACGCCGTGGGCGGAACGGACCACCACCGCTCTGACTACCTCGCCTTTTTTCACCTGACCGCCGGGGGCGGCCTTTTTGACCGAGGCCACCACCACATCGCCGATGTTGGCGTACCGGCGGCCGGAGCCGCCCAGCACGCGGATACACATGATCTCCTTCGCGCCGGTGTTGTCCGCCACTCTGAGGTAGGATTGTTGCTGTACCACAGGCTTTTGCCTCCTAACTTAGATCTTAGACCTTAGATCTTAGGACTTAGAAGCCATATATGAGTTCTAATCACTAATCACTAATCACTAATCACTATTAATTTTATTTTGCCTTCTCGATGATCCCGACTACCCGCCATCTCTTGTCCTTCGAGATCGGCCGGGTCTCCATCACGCTGACACGGTCGCCTGTGCGGCATTCGTTGGCCTCGTCATGGGCTTTCAGCTTGACGGTCCTTTTGACAATCTTCTTGTATAGCGGATGGCGGACATTATCCTGGATAGCGATGACAACGGTCTTGTCCATCTTGTCGGAAACCACCGTGCCGATACGGGTTTTTCTCAGATTACGATCCATTTTTACGCCTCCCCCCATCATGCGTCAGCCGCGACGGCGGCGTTCTTGATTTCATTCTCACGCATGATGGTCTTGACCACTGCGATCTCCTTCTTGACGGCCTTCAGCCGCATCGGGTTTTCCAACTGGTTGATGGCGTGCTGGAACCGAAGGTTGAACAGCTCTTTTTTCAAGTCGTCTAACTTTTTGTCCAATTCCTCGTCGTTCATCTCGCGGATCTTGGTCAGATCGCTCTTTTTCATGACTGCTCACCCTCCTCCTTACGGATAAACTTGCATTTGACGGGCAGCTTCATCGAAGCGAGGCGCATCGCCTCACGGGCGACCTCCTCCTCCACGCCGGCGATCTCAAACATCACCCGGCCGGGTTTTACCACCGCCGCCCAATATTCGGGTGAGCCTTTACCGGAACCCATCCGGGTCTCGGCCGGCTTCTCGGTGACCGGTTTGTCGGGGAAGATCTTGATCCATACCTGACCGCCGCGCTTGATATAGCGGGTCATGGCGATACGGGCGGCCTCGATCTGGTTCGAGCTGATCCAGGCCGGCTCGGCGGCCTGGAGGCCGAAATCGCCGTAGGTCACCGTGTTGCCGCGCAGGGCTTTGCCGGTCAGGCGGCCGCGGTGGACGCGGCGGTATTTCACGCGTTTGGGTAACAGCATCTGTCAGCGGCCTCCTTATTCTTCAGATTTTGGGGGTTCCGCAGCCGGAGCAGTTCCGGCTGCTTGCGCCGGAGGAGCGGCCTGCGCCGGGGCGGGCGGACGTTCGGCTCTCGGCCGGTCGGAACGCGGCCGATCGGATCGGGGTTGGTCGCTTCTCGGCGCGCCGTCTCGCGGACGGTCATTTCTCGGAGCACCGTCCCGCGGAGGACCATCGCGCCGGTCACCTCTCGGAGGGCCGTCCCGCCGATCACCTCTGGGACGGTCGTCCCGCGGGCGGTCACTTCGCGGACGGTCGGATCTGCGGGGCGGACGGTCGTCCTGCGCCCGGGCCTGGCCGGCCAGCACCTCGCCGCGGTAGATCCATATCTTGATCCCGATGCGGCCATAGGTGGTGTGCGCCTCCGCGAAGCCGTAGTCGATATCGGCACGGAGCGTCTGCAGCGGAATAGTACCCTCGTGGTAGTGTTCGGTACGGGCGATTTCGGCGCCGCCGAGCCGCCCGGAAACCTGTGTTTTGATACCCTTGGCGCCGAGCTTCATCGCGCGGCCGATAGCCTGCTTCATCGCGCGGCGGAAGGAGATACGTTTCTCGAGCTGGGCCGCCACGTTTTCGGCCACCAACTGGGCGTTGACGTCGGGGCTGCGCACCTCGATGATGTTGACCAATGTCGGTTTTCCAAGAATCTTTTCGCAGGTTTTCTCCAACTTGCCGATCTCGGCGCCGCCTTTTCCGATAATGATACCGGGTTTGGCGCAGTGAATGGTGACCCGCGCGCGGGAGGCGTCCCGCTCGATCTCGATGCGCGGGATACCCGCGGCATAGAGGGTTTTTTTCAGATATTTCCGCAGGTTATAGTCGGCCACGATGGTGTCGCCCATATCCTTATCCTTCACGAACCAGCGGGAATCCCAATCTTTAATGACTCCGACCCGGAGCCCGTGGGGATGAACTTTTTGTCCCATATACTTTCCTCCTCACCTATTCCTTTTCCTTGAGCACAAGGTTAATGTGTGACGTTCTCTTCTCGATCCGGAACGCGCGGCCCTGGGCTCGGGGGCGGATACGCTTGAGGATGGGACCGGGGCCGACTGAGCATGCGGCCACATACAGGTTTTTCGGATCCATGTTGAAGTTGTTCTCCGCGTTGGCCGATGCCGATTTGAGTAATTTTTCGATCGGCTCACAGGCGGCCTTCGGGGTGTTTTTCACAATCGCCATAGCGACGTCAACCGGTTTATTGCGGATGAGGTCGAGAACGATCTTGACTTTGCGCGGCGAGATCCGGACATAGGTTGTCTGCGCTTTCGCTTCGGTCACCTGTTCGGCCGCCTGCGCTTTTTCTTTTGCCATGATTCAATCTACTCCTTTCATCCGCCTTTAGCGTGAACTCTTGGAGCCGGCGTGGCCCCGGAAGATGCGGGTGGGGGCGAACTCGCCCAGCTTGTGGCCGACCATATCCTCGGTCACATATACCGGCACATGCTTGCGGCCGTCATGGACCGCGAAGGTGTGGCCGACAAAATCCGGGAAGATCGTGGAGGAACGGCTCCAGGTCTTCAGGATGCGTTTCTCACCGGACTGGTTCATTTCCTGCACCCGTTTGATCAGCACCGGCTGTACAAAGGGTCCTTTTTTGACGCTTCTGCCCATCTGCTCGTTGTCTCCTTTCGATTACTTCTTACGGCGTTTGACGATGAATTTATCCGAACGGTTATGGGGCTTTCTGGTCTTATGCCCCAGCGCCGGTTTTCCCCAGGGGGTGACGGGGCCGGGGCGGCCGATGGGGGATTTGCCTTCGCCGCCGCCGTGGGGGTGGTCGCAGGGGTTCATGACCGATCCGCGGACCGTCGGGCGCCAGCCCATGTGGCGCTTGCGGCCGGCCTTGCCGATCTTGATGTTTTCGTGCTCGATGTTACTGACCTGGCCGATGGTGGCCATGCAGTTCAGCGGCACGTATCGCATCTCGCCCGAGGGCAGCCGCAGCAGCGCCATCTTGTTCTCCTTGGCGATCAGCTGGGCCTGGGTGCCGGCCGAACGGGCCAGCTGGGCGCCCTTTCCGGGATACATCTCCACGTTATGGATAAAAGTACCTGTCGGGATGTTGGCTAACGGCAACGCGTTGCCGGGTTTGATGTCGGCGCCGGTTCCGGCGATGACATTGTCGCCGACCTTCAGTCCCTGGGGGGCGATGATGTAGCGCTTCTCGCCGTCCTCATACTGCACCAATGCAATGTGGGCGCTGCGGTTGGGGTCGTATTCTAACGTCAGCACCTCGGCGTTCATATCGGTCTTGCCGCGCTTGAAATCAATGATCCGGTATTTCCTCCGGTTGCCGCCGCCGCGGTGCCGGACGGTGATGCGGCCGTAGCTGTTGCGGCCGGCGTTCTTTTTGATCGGGGCGAGCAGGCTCTTTTCCGGCTCGACCTTCGACAGGCCGCTGTAGTCCATCGTCGTCATGCCGCGGCGGCCGGGGGTGGTCGGCTTATATGCGATAATAGGCATGGTCACTCATCTCCTTTGTTGGCTTTGCGGATTGACAGCCACGTCAATCCATTCGTTCCTTAATTGGTTTGCTGCATTGTGTGGTTGCGAAGACAAACGCCCGGTAGAATCTTTACGACTTTACCACATATTAAAGGGCGTTTCCAGTTGGTTTGCTGCATTGCGTAGCAGCGAAGACAAACGCCCAGTAGAATCTTTACGACTTTACCACATATTAAAGGGCGTTTCCAGTTGGTTTGCTGCATTGCGTAGCAGCGAAGACAAACGCCCGGTAGAATTTCACGGTTTCATCACATATGAGAGGGCGTTTGTGCATGTGTTGGTTATCAGAACATGCCATCGAAGAATTCAATCGTTTTGGAGTCCTCGGTCAGGGTCACGACGGCTTTTTTCCAGCCGGAGTTGTACCCTTCGTGTTTGCCGTAGCGGCGCAGCTGGCCTTTCATGGTGATGGTGTTCACCTTGGCGACCTCGACGTCGAAAATCTCTTCCACCGCTTTGGCGATCTGGATCTTGTTGACGCCGTCGGCTACCTTGAAGGTGTACTTCTTCATCTGCAGCGCCGTCACCGCTTTTTCAGTGACCACCGGGGCCAGGATAATATCGCGCGCATCCATTATTTGTACACCTCCTCGATCTGGGAAACCGCATCCTTGACAACTAAGAAGGTGTCGCAATGCAGTATATCGTATACGTTCAGCGTGTTGACCAATGCGGTCTTGACGCCGGGGATGTTGCGGGCGCTGCGGATAACATTGTCGTCCTTCTCCGGCATCACAATCAGCACCTTTTTGGCGGTGCCGAGATCCCGGAGCATAGTCACGACCTTGCGGGTCTTCATCTCTTCCAGCGTCAGCGCGTCTAACACCATCATCTCATCGGCGGCCACCTTGGACGAGAAAGCCGATTGGATGGCCAGCCGGCGCACCTTTTTCGGGAGCGCGTAGCGATAATCCCGGGGCTTCGGGCCGAAAGCGACGCCGCCGTGGGTCCATTGGGGGGACCGGGTGGAGCCCTGCCGGGCGTGGCCGGTACCTTTTTGCCGCCACGGCTTCTTGCCGCCACCCCGCACCTCGGCGCGGGTCAGGGTGGACTGGGTGCCCTGGCGCTGGTTGGCGAGGAAATTGACGACGACGCTGTGCATAACGATTTTATTGGGCTTGATGCCGAATACACCGTCCGCCAGCTCTATCGTGCCGGTCTCTTTGCCGGTCATATCATACGTTTTAACAGTAGGCATGATTTATCTCCTTCCCTTAACAGTGTCGGAGAGTATCACGATACCGCCGTTGGCGCCGGGAACCGCGCCCCGTACCGCGATCAGGTTATTCTCCGCATCCACCTTAACTACCTTCAGGTTTTGAACCGTCACCCGCTCGCTGCCGAGATGTCCGGCGCCCTTCATGCCTTTGAATACCCGGGACGGGGACGAGCAGGCGCCCTGCGAGCCGGCATGACGCGCAACCGGGCCGGTACCGTGGGATTCCTTGAGCCGGGAGAAGTTCCAGCGTTTGATGGCGCCGGCATAGCCTTTACCCTTGCTGGTGCCGACCACGTCGACGAATTCGCCGGTCTCAAAAGTGTCAGCTTTCAGCAGGTCCCCGATATTGAACCCGCTTACATCGGCGAACCGGAATTCCCGCAGATGGCGTTTGGGCGCTACCTGCGCCTTGTCAAAATGCCCTTTGCGCGGCTTGTTTACCGCTTTGTTCGAGAGATCCCCGAACCCCATCTGTACTGCCGCGTAGCCATCGTTTTCAACGGTTTTCATCTGCACGACCGCGCAGGGTCCCGCTTCGATCACCGTCACCGGGACGATGTTGCCCCGCTCATCGAAGATCTGGGTCATGCCGACCTTCTTGCCGATAATGCCTTTCTTCATTGTCTATACCTCCTGTGGTTATTGGTTGATATCGGGGCTCAATCGGGGCTCGTGCGGCTAAAGCCGCGACATCGCCTGTTCGCTGTTCGCTGTTACGCGAAATGCCCTGGGATCAACATGACCTGTTCGGATCATTTGCCATTTGCCATTTACAGTTTGATCTCGATCTCCACGCCCGCCGGCAGCTCCAGCCCCATCAGGGCCTCCACTGTCTTGTTGGACGGGCGCAGGATATCGATCAGGCGCTTGTGGGTGCGGGCCTCGAACTGTTCGCGGGAATCCTTGTACTTATGGACCGCGCGCAGGATGGTGACGATCTCCTTCTCGGTCGGGAGCGGCACCGGGCCCGAAATCTTCGCGCCGGTACGGTTGGCGGTCTCGACGATCTTGGCCGCCGCCTGGTCCACCAACGAATGATCGTACCCCTTGATACGTATACGGATTTTTTCCTTGACTGCCATTTTTAAAACGCCTCCTTGTTATTTTTCGGCGGGCCAACGCTTTTCCCGGAATCTCTCTACAACCCTGCCGGGTGTTTCACCGTCTCCGGAAGAAAAACCGGATTTTTATCCGGTCAGCGTCAAACAATGGATCCTCTTTTGAATCCATTAAGCGGGGCAAAAACATTTTGACGCATTGATCCGCAGATTGCCTGCAACCCGCTTATATACCGTCAGTTATCCTTACCCTGCACTCTACTGCCGAAAGGCAGGAGATGTTGTCGCCCGGTTCTGGACTGGACTTGCTCGGCGGAAATTTTCTGAGGAGCCGCCAGGTTCCTCACAACCTCCCGCGTCATCGCATACTGTGCAGCCGGCACAGTTAAAACGGGCATAAACCACCCTTTTTTAACCGCGCCAAAGTAGAATACCACACTGTTTTGGAAATTGCAAGTGTTTTTTTTGCGATTTTAAAAAATATTTTTGAAAAATCACGAAAATAAAAATTTTCTATACATCCCGCCGCCAAAACCGCCCCGCAGGGTATCTTCTCTGGATCTTTATCTTCTCTATCTCTTCTCTTTCTCTGTGTAACAGGCGCGAACAAGTTTGAACATTGTTCGATGGCGTTATTTTGTTCATCCCGTAAAATCAGCCTTGCCTTTTCACCAAAAACCTTATATAATTAAAATATAACAATAATACAACCACGGAGAACCCAGCCATGAACAAGCCGCTCCTCCCCATTTCGGAGGTTTCCAAAAAATATAATATCAAGGTGCACACGTTGAAGTTCTACGAGCAGGCCGGGCTGATCAAAAGCGCCCGTGACCGGAGCAACTACCGGGTGTATGACGAGACGGCGCTGCGGACGCTGGAGCAGGTGCTGCTCTTCCGGAAGATGGGGGTCAGCCTCAAGAGTATCAAGATGATCTTTGCCACCAACAACCAGAATGAGATTTTGAACATCATCGCCGGCCATAAGATCCAATTGAAAAATGAAATTTCCGCCCTGTCGAATATCAGTGAGCATATTTCAGCTTTTTTGACCCAGATCGAAAACAACACGATGGAGGTCGAAAAGATTCTGGAGCGGTGCGTCCCGGAGCGGATACATGAGATTCCGCTGGCCCGGATGCGGGAGACGCCGAGCAACGAGGGGAAACAGGATATCGGGCGGACCGATCTGCTGCGCGTCGCGCCGGACGCGGACGGCGGGGAGGTGCTGTCCATCTCCAGCAACAATAAATACGCGGTCACCGAGAGGGAATATACCGTGCCGTTTATGGTGCGGGTGCTCGCCAAAACCAACGACCGGAGCATCTGCCTGTATTTCGGCGGCTACCGGGCGGAATTTGACTGGCAGCAGCCAGGCAGGGTCCGGCTGACCTTTCACGATCACGTATACCGCTGCGATCTGGCGGTACTCGCCGACCGGCCGGCGCCGAGAGAGGACTATATCTCGATCAAGTGGGTGCTGGAGAAGGATAAAACCATCATCTATCTCGATGAAATCATGGTTTTTGCTCTCTTTTACGCCAACAACTACGACTACGGGCTGTCGGCGCAGATCGGGGTCGGCGCGGATTACAACAATACCGTAACGGTCCGGGCGATTCATGTCATCCGGGACAATACCGATGCCGATACCGAAGTGGTCCCGCTTTCGGCGATACGGTGGCGGCAGAGCGAGCATTATATGCAAAAGGGTGAGCTGGTGTTTTACAGCCTGTTCGACCGGGCCGCCGCCGGAACCGGCAGGAAATTCTCGCTGCCGCTGAAAATCGATCTGACCGCCAAAACCGACGACACCAACCTGCGGCTGTATTTCCACAGCGGCCATGTGCTCCTCAACTGGGAGATGAACAAGATGCTGCTGCATGTGGAAGACGTCTATAACGGGCAGCTCTATACCGCCAACGCCGCCGGCTATATCACGCCGGACGAATATCACGCCATCTCCTGGATCCTCCACAGCGATTTTACCGCCCTCATCATCGACGGCGCCATCCGTTTCTACAGCGAGGATTCACCGTATATTGATTACATCAAAAAACACCCGCTCGCCGACGAAGTACGGATCAGCTCGGCGTTCGGAAGCACTGTGACGATATCGCAGCTTGTTGTTACAGAGCTTCAATCCGGCCTCCTCTAAAAAACCATTAAAAATTCCAAAAAAATTCACTTGACATGTAAGTTACTTATATCTTTATACTATAATGTAATCGGCTATCGGCAGGGATCTGCCGTAAAATATTATGAATAAGAGGAGCGAAAATCAATGGCTACTACATTGACGCAAAGGGGCCGGCACGTTTCGCGGCTGCTCACGGTAATCCTGGGCGCCGCGATGCTGCTGACACTGTTCACCCCGCTCACCCTGTTCCAGGCGGCCGCGGCGGAGCTGCCGCCGTATCTGGATACCGCGCTGTCGGCCGAGGAGCGGGCGGCGGATCTGGTATCCCGGATGACCCGCAACGAGAAGCAGACGCAGCTGAGAGCCCACGCGCCGGCGATCCCCCGGCTGGGGCTGAAGCAGTACATGTATCAGAACGAGGCGCTGCACGGCATGGCCAAGGACGGCGGCACCTCCTTCTCCTCCCCCATCGGCATGGCTTCCTCCTGGAACCTTGACCTGATGAAGGGGATCGGCGACGTGGTGGGCGACGAGATCCGCGCCTATTACAACACCCGCAACAACGAGGGGCTGAGCTACTGGTCCCCCACCATCAACATCCACCGGGACCCCCGCTGGGGCCGGAATGAGGAATCCTACAGCGAGGATCCCTTCCTGACCGCGGCGATGGGCGAGATGTTTGTCCGCGGGATGCAGGAGGGCAAAACACCCCAGGCCAACCCCAACCGGGAGGGGGAATTTTACATCAAATCCATCCCCACCCTCAAGCATTACGCGGCCAACAACAGCGAGGGCAACCGCTTCACCGGCAGCTCCAACATCAACAACAAGCTGATGCGGGACTACTACACCTGGGCCTTCCAGAAAATCACCGAGCGGACCAATGTGGCGTCATTCATGACGGCGTATAACGCGGTCAACGGCGTTCCCGCCGCCGCCAACGACTATCTGAACAACACGCTGCTGCGCAAGGTGTTCGGGTTCACCGGCTATATCGTCGGCGACTGCGGCGCGCTGACCAATTTGGTGGAAAAGCAGCATTATGTCAACAACTGGGCCGAAGCGGTGGCGCTGGGGCTGATCGGCGGCACCGATCAGGACTGCGGCGGCGGCTCCCAGAACTGGATCTATGACAAATATTCGCTGGCCGCCATCGACCAGGGCTTTATGAGCGAGGACGACATGGACCGGGCGCTGGTCCGCACCCTGGCCCTGCGGTTCCGCACCGGCGAATTTGACGGCGGGGCCTATACCGAATATAAAACCACCGAAACCGACGCCATCCGGGACCAGGCGCTGTTGGTGGCCCAGCAGTCGGCCATCCTGTTGGAGAACAGGAACAACGCACTGCCGATCGTCCTCTCGGGAACCGGCGCGGCCTCTAACATCAATGTCTACGGCCCGCTGGCCCGCCGCACCGACCTGGGCGAATACAGCGGCAATCCGACCAAGGATATGCTGAACTTCAAGACCGGCTTCACCAATTTCATCAACGCCAAACCGGCCGGCTCCCGGCCGCCACTGAGCTTTTACGACGGCATGACCCCCTCCGAGGTGAGCGATACCGGCAATATGCTGAACGTCCGCTGGATCGGCTTCGGGCCCGGCCAGATCCGCCACGCCTCCCGGGACGCGAAGGATTCCTTCGGGATGAATTATGAAGGCGGCAGCAGCCCGGCGACCTCCAACAACCTCTATCAGATCTCAGACGGCGGCTGGGCCAAATATGAGGGGGTCAACCTCAGCGAAACCAACAAGGAATTCCGGGTCGGGGGCAGCTCCCCGCGGAATTACAGCACCCAGGCGATCTTCCACTTGGACAGCCCCGAGGGTATCATCCTCGGCGTCGTCACCATTCCGCCCACCAATGACTGGCACAGCTATTCGAGTACCCCGCCGGGCAGCTACGCGGCTATCACGGCTTCCACCTGGCGCACCGCCGGCTTTTCGACCGCCGCGCCAGCGTTAGGCAATGTCACGGCCGGTACCATGACCATCAATTATGACGCCGCCACCGCCGGCAGCTATTTCGCCACCGATATCCTCGATCAGCAGATGGCGAACGGCAATATCCGGGATATCTATGTGGAATTCATCTACCGGCGGGACAACCAGATCCAGAATGATGTGATCGCGAACGCCGAAACCGGTAAAAACGCGGACAGCGTGTCGGTGGTCTATGTCGGCACCACCAGCGGCTTCAACGGCAACTATTCCGATATCAAAACGCCGGGTTATGACCCCGCGGAAAACAACAGCAACAAATGGGGCGCCTTTAAGGTCGGCAGCGAGCACGCCGACCGCAAGAGCATCAAGCTCCCGGCCAATCAGGAGGAGCTGATCGACAAGGTGGTCACCGAAACCAGAAAGCACAACGGCAAGGTGGTCGTGGTGATCCAGAGCATGGGCTGCATGGACGTGTCCGCCTTCAAGGACAAGGTCGACGCCATCCTCTGGACCCCCTACAACGGCCAGCGGCAGGCCGAAGCGCTGTCCACCCTGTTGGTCGGCGACTATAACCCGGGCGGGCACACCACCCAGACCTGGTATAAGGACGATTCCCAGCTGACCGACAGCAAG
>WRDE01000031.1 GCA_009783605.1 Oscillospiraceae bacterium | reverse complement strand
GTTTTTTTGGGATATTTGTTCTTCCGCCTGTATAAAAAGGAATCCACCCGCCGGCAGCTCGTCTGGTATATGACGGGAGGTATCGCGGTGCTTTTGGCATTTTTTATTTTTCTGGTCTGCAATTCTTCTGTTTCAAATTTACTGGAAAATTACCACCGTCTATTGCGGGATCCGGAGCATCAGGGGACCTTTTCGTTTATTGTCTATATGGGGGATATGTGCCGTCTGGCAGGCGGAAGGTATGGCGTCATCCTGTTGGCGGTGACCGGTGCGGCGGCGCTCTATCCGTTTATCAAAAACGCCGTATGCAAACGATGGGTCAGGATATCCATGATAACCGCCGCCTTGGTATATACCTGGTTTTTATTGCAGAAGAATATCACCGAAAATGACCTTTTTAACAACAAGATTTATTTTTGCCATATTTTGTCGATCGTTGGGGCGGTCTATATGCCCGCACTGTATCTGGCGGGCGGGCGCCGGCGGCACGGCGCCCTGCTGTTGTATGCTGTGGGGCTCTGTTTTTCGACCGGTATCGCGATCGGGTCGAATAACGGAAAAAACGGATATACCTATGCGCTGACGCTTTGCGCGGCTGCGACGGTCATCTACCTGTTTGCGGTATTACCGAAAAAACGGATCCTGTACGCCGTTTCGATTCCGCCGGTCCTGCTTGTGGCCGTGGTCTTTTTCATAGTCAACGTGACCGGCGTATACCGGGATGAGCCGCTGCCCGCGTTGGACACGGCATTGGTGTCGGGGCCGGCCGCCGGGCTGTATACGACGGCTGAAAACGGTGAAAAATACCAGGAGGTTATCCGGACGATACACACCTATCTGCCGGAGCGGGGATATGTACTATACGCGCAGCTGCTGCCCTTCGGATATTTGTGCGGGGAGAATCTGTATCCGGCAACCCCGCGTTTGTGGCGGCTTAATCTGGATTATGAGGGGTTTCCGGAATATTATGACATATTGCCGGATCACAAGCCGGATATTCTGTTTATCATCAAGGACGGGTACGGACTGCAGAAAAATGCGCCTGTCTGGTCGGATTATATGAGAGAATTGGTCAACAGCGAGGATTTTTATAGGGTCGATACAGAATGTGCCGTGATTTACCAGCTAAAAACCAATAATGCAGATAAAGGATTGTCATGACTGTGTACGATGTCATTATCATCGGCGCCGGGGCGGTTGGCTGCGCCATTGCCCGGGAGCTGTCCCGTTTTTCGATAGATATCCTGGTGCTGGAAGCGGCGGCCGACTGCGCCGCCGAGACCTCCCGGGCCAATTCCGGTATTGTCCACGCCGGATATGACGCGAAACCCGGCAGCCATAAGGGGCGGCTCAACGCCGCCGCGAATCGGATGTTTGACCGGCTGTCCCGGGAGCTGGATTTTCCCTTCCGCCGGTCCGGCGCGCTGGTGCTGGCTTTTCATGAACACGATCTGCCGGAATTGGAACGGCTGCGGGAGCAGGGGGAACGCAACGGCGTACCCGGTCTGGAGATCCTCGACGCCCAAGCGATCCGCCGGCGGGAGCCCAACATCGCGGCCGGCGCCGCTCTCGCGTTATACGTCCCGTCTAACGGGTTGGTCAGCCCGTATGAGATGACCATCGCCTATGCCGAAAACGCGGTGCAAAACGGGGTGAAAATACAATTCGGGCAGCGGGTTGCCGCTATTGAAAAGCAAAAAGACGGTTTTACCGTAAAAACAGATAGCCGGATATATCAGACTCGGACGGTGGTCAACGCCGCCGGGTTGTTTGCCGACCGGATCAACAATATGGTCAGTGAAAGCACCTTCACGATTCTGCCGCGAAAGGGAGAATATGTACTGTATGATAAAGCGGTGGGGGATCATGTGAATCACACGCTGTTCCAGCTGCCGACCCGGTTGGGCAAAGGGGTGTTGGTCACCCCGACGGTGGAGGGCAATCTGCTGATCGGACCCAACGCCGTCGACCAGACCGACCGGACCGACGATACCACCACCGCCGCCGGCAACGCCGAAATATTGGAAAAAGCGGCGCTGTCGGTGCGGGATATCCCCTACCGGCAGTCGATCAAACGGTTTGCCGGGCTGCGCGCGCAATCTGACCGGAAGGATTTTATCCTCGAGGAAGCCCCCGATGCGCCCGGATTTTTCAACGCCGCCGGAATCGATTCTCCCGGCATCTCCTGCGCGCCGCTGATCGGCGGCGAGATAGCGCGGTTGGTCGCCGCCTGGCTGCAGCCGGCGCTCAATCCCGCTTTTGAACCGGTGCGGCCGCCGGTGCGGCGGTTTCGGGAGATGACCCCGGAACAACAGAACCGGCTGATCGCCGAAAACCCCCTCTATGGGCATATCGTCTGCCGCTGTGAGACGGTGAGCGAGGGGGAGATTGTCGACGCCATCCGCCGCCCGGCCGGCGCCACCACCGTTGACGGGATAAAATACCGTACCCGCGCCGGGCTGGGACGCTGCCAGTCGGGCTTCTGCTCTCCCCGGATCGCCGGGATATTGGCCCGGGAGCTGGGGATAGATATGACCGAAATCACCCAGTCGGGCGGCGGGTCATATTTGTTTGTGAGTAGGGAATAGGGATTAGTGATTAGAAATCCTATCCACTAATCACTAATCATTATTCACTATACCACTATCCATTCAGGAGTTTCACATGACTAACAAAAGAATCCGCGATTTCGTACGCGATTTCGTAGAAATCGCTATTATCGGCGGCGGGCCGGCGGGATTGGCGGCGGCGGTGTCGGCCTATGACAGCGGCTGCCGGGATATCCTGCTGCTGGAGCGGGACGATGCGCTCGGCGGTATCCTCAACCAGTGTATCCACAGCGGTTTCGGACTGCACCGGTTCGGCGAGGAGCTGACCGGTCCGGAATATGCCCAGCGGTATATCGACATGGTGCGGGAGCGGGGCATCGACTGCCGGTTAAACACCACTGTATTGGATATCGCCCCCGACCTGTTAGTGACCGCAGTCAGCCCGGAGGAGGGCGTCATGCAGATCCGGGCCGGGGCGGTGATTCTCGCGGCCGGCTGCCGGGAACGGCCGGCCGGCGCCATCAATATCTTCGGCAACCGGCCGGCCGGCGTATTCACCGCCGGTACCGCCCAGCGATATGTCAATATCGACGGGCTGATGCCGGGGCGGCGGGCGGTGATCCTCGGATCCGGCGACATCGGACTGATCATGGCCCGGCGGATGACATTAGAGGGTGCGAAGGTGGAGGCGGTATTAGAGCTGATGCCCTTTTCCGGCGGGCTGAAGCGCAATATCGTCCAGTGTCTCGACGATTTCGGGATCCCGCTGCTCTATTCCCACACCGTCACCGCCGTGATCGGCCGGGAACGGGTGGAGGCGGTAAGGATTGCCCGGGTCGGCGCAGATCTGCGGCCGGTTCCCGGGACCGAACGGGAGCTGCGCTGCGACACGCTGCTGCTGTCGGTGGGATTGATCCCCGAAAACGAGCTGTCCCAATCCGCCGGCGTGACCCTGTCGGAGGCCTCCGGCGGCCCGATAGTCAGCCACCGGTTCGAGACCTCGGTCCCCGGTATCTTCGCCTGCGGCAATATGCTGCATGTCCACGATCTGGCGGACCATGTCAGCGAGGAGAGCGAGCGGGCGGCGGCCTGCGCCGTGGCGTTTGCCGGCGGTGCGGCGCCGGCGGCGCTGGGTGTGAAGATAACCGCCGGCAGCGGGGTGCGGTATACCGTTCCCTCATCCGCCGATCCGGCCGCCGGTGCGCTGTTGATCCGGTTCCGGACCGATAATGTCTATGAGCATAAAACCGTCCGGGTATCGTTGAACGGCGAACCGGTGATGACGGCGAAAAAGCGGATGCTGACGCCGGGGGAGATGGAGAGCGTCACGGTGAAAGCTGAGATTTGGGAACAGTTTTCTCGTGGCGGCGAATTGACAATGGAGGTGGTATAGATGGAGATAACCTGTATTGTCTGTCCGGTCGGGTGCCGGATACAAGCGACGGAAAACGGCGGCGATATTACGGTGACCGGCCACCAATGTAAACGCGGCGAAGACTATGCCCGCCGGGAATTCACCGCGCCGGCGCGGGATTTCGCGACGACGGTGGCGCTGACCGACGCCGGCAGCCTGCGCCGGCTGCCGGTCAGGGCGTCGTCGCCGGTCCCGAAAGAGAAAGTGATCGACTGCGTCCGCGCCCTCCGCGGTGTAACCGTGGCCGCCCCGGTACAAATCGGACAGGTGATAGCCGAAAATATCGCCGGTACCGGCGTAAATGTGATAGCCACGAGATCAATTCATAATTCACAATGCATAATTCAATGAAGTCGATTGATTGTTACCTTTTATTCGGCATTCTTCTCAAAAGGAGCTTTTCATGAAGAAGATTTTTTTTGGTTTTGGGCGGGTTGTTTTTAACGCTTTTTATTTTAAGATCGTGCTGCTGCTGCTGTCGCTGGGGACGGTGCTGGTGCCGCTGGCGGGGGTTTCATATCGGCTGCTGTATATCGCTTTGGTCTGGGGGGCGGTATTGTGTTTGCAGGATCTGCTGACCCGGCGCCGGTTTTTGGCCGGGCGGCGGAGTATATTGTTGCTGGGGTTTCTGGCGGTGTTTTTGGTGTCGGTTCTGCTGAATCGCCACAACGCTTTCAATTTGAATTTTGCCGGCTGGGCTTATGCGGTTTTTTCGCTGTTAGTGCTCTATCCCGACCGGATCGGCGGCGATCGGGAGCGGGCGGTGCGGGAGATGTCGGTGTTGGGCAACCTGTATATCGGCGTCACGGCGATCCTGTCCACCGTTTCGTTCTACATGTTCATTATCCAATACGCGGATGTCCACAGGAGTGAAGCCGGAAACTATATCATCGGGTGGTTTGAAAACCGCCTGTTCGGCATGTACGCCAATCCCGGGCTGATGATGTCGGTCATCTGTATCGCCGTCATCCTGATTCAATGGGAGCTGAACCGGCTGAAATATCCGAAAACACCCTGGTACAGCCGCTTGTTTTGGGGCTATGCCCTGGCGGTCAACTTTTTCTGTATGGCGTTGGAAAACGCCTACGCCGCGTATATCTCCTTTGGCTTGTTTGTGGCGGTGACGGTGTTTTTCAAGCTCCGGAGGACCGCGGCGTTGAAACCTCGGCCAGATTCCAAACGCCGCGGCGCAGTTATCCTGCCGGCGGTTTTGGCGGCGGCGGCGGTAGCGGCGGTAGCCGGTATGATCTACGGCTCCCGGCAGGTGCTGCCGTATCTGCCGGCTCTATATACATATAGCAAGGAATCCGCTTCCCAACCGGAGAGCAGCGATACCGGGCCTGCCGAAGATAACGGCGGTGTATCCGGAACCTTGGAAATTCCGGAAAACACCGAGGCCCCGCAACTCCAGGAAAACGCAGAAATTCCGGCATCTCCGGCCCCCGCAGAAGAATCAAAATTGGATCATGTTGAAATCGACCGGTTTCCGAATGACAGGGATTTTCTGCACGGGCGGATGGCAATCTGGAAATTCGGCGCCGAAAAATTCCTTGAAAAACCGCTGTTCGGCCACGGCCCCGACTCCTTCCGGGACTACACAGGACTGACAAAAATCGGGCTGCGGCATTTCCACAATCTGATCGTCCATACCCTTGTGGCGGTGGGCGCCTTCGGCGCGGTATTCATCTTTACCTTTTTATTCCTCTCCTTTTGGGAGCCGCTCCGGCGGATCTGGAAACAGCAAGCTGCTGAACGGTACGGCGGCGTGATCCTCGCGGTTTTCGCCTTTTTGGCCATGCTCGCGGTCAACGGCATGAGCGAAGTGACCGTCCTCTTTTTAGTGCGTCCGTCGATGTTCATGTTCTGGTATTATCTCGGCTATCTGACGGTGCTGACCAATGACAGCCGCCCGAGCGTGTTTGACCGCCCGGCGAAAGCGCTGGCGGCGGGGATGGATAAGGTGCTCCGGCGGAAACGGGAAACGGGCTGATTGTGATGGGGGCGGATTTTGTGTCCGTCCCCAACGCATTATCCTATAAAAACGTGAAATTTTCTCTCTTTTCAAAATTTTTGAAACATTTTGCCCTGCTGATGTGTATTGTCTTATAGCAGGGTAAATAACCGAAAACTTCCCGCGAAAGGGTGGTTGGATGGAAAATCGGCAATTATCGCGTACGGATAATTCTGCCGGCCAGCAATCCGCCGACTTCATCAATGAGCAGATGGACTGCTACGGCGACATGGTATACCGGATCGGTATCCTCTATCTACATAGCCGCGAGGACGCGGAGGATGTGTTCCAGGAGGTTTTTCTCAAGCTGTATCTGACCGATACGGTGTTTGAAACCGCGGAACACCGCCGCGCCTGGTTAGCCACCGCCGCCGTCAACTACTGCAAGAATATCCTGCGTTCGGTCTGGCGCAGACGGACGGTGGAGCTGGACGAGCTGTGTGCCGTGGCAGAGGACGATTACGGCGCCGCCGAGAGCGATCTGGTCCGCCAACTGATGGAACTGCCGCTCAGATACCGGCGGGTACTCTATCTGCATTACTACGAGGGATACACCGGCGAGGAGATCGGCGCCATGCTGAAGATCAGCCCCGCCACGGTGCGGACCCAGATGCGGCGGGGCCGCGAAATGCTGAAAACCCAAATCTTGAAAGGAGACGAATCCTAATGGATAAACAGTTTAACGGTTTTGACGCGTTCAAGGCCGATGAAGAACTCAAAGAAAAGACCCGGGACAGGATAGCGGCGGCGGATCAAAAGGTGGTGCCGATGAAAAGGCGGCACTACAGGCGCAGCCTCGGCCTGCTGGCGGCCTGTGCAGCGATGGTGCTGCTGCTCAGCCCTTTGCGGCTGATACCGGCTATAACGCCCACCTGTACCACCGATACAGGGGGCGGCAGATATACCGGTACTGATGGCGGCCCGGCCTCCGCGCCCGGCGGATCCGGGCCGGATTGTGAAGAATATTCTTCTTCTGACCCCGCGGAAAACGGCGACGAGATGGATACATATTTGTTTTCTTCCTTCGACACTGCTGCCGTGGTTGTCGGAGATACCGGGGTGGAAAAGAAAGCCGCAGACGGGGGAAAAGTCGACTTCGGCTCCGGAGAGGCGCCGGGGGACGCCGGGGAGTCCCCGGATATCTCGCCCAAAGAGCCTCCCCCGGCAACGAAACCGTTAGCCACGGCCGGGACCCTGACCGCGAAATTCTTCTGCGACAACGAGGATTTCGCCTATTGGACCGGTCTGGTCGGCATGGACGGCGTCTTCCGCTCCTTTGCCGAAAATTGGCGGATGAACACCCTGAACCGGGTGGTGGTCAACATCAAAAACGGCCAGAGCGTGGTCTGCGGCGCCAAAGCGGAGCTGTTGGACGGCGAGGGGAACAAGCTCTGGTCCGCCGTCACCGACAACCGGGGCCGGGCGTATCTGTTCTATAACTTCTCCAAAACCGGCGAGGTCCCGGCGAAGGTGGTTGTCTCGAAGGACGGAAAAACCGCCGAAAAAGCCCTTGACAGCCAATCCGGAGCGGCGTCACAGGAGGTGGCGGTGGAGCTGTCCGGCACGAATAATCCCGCGCGGGCGCTGGATCTGATGTTTGTGGTGGATACCACCGGTTCGATGAGAGACGAGCTGGAATTTTTGCAGGAGGAGCTGGCCGACATCATCGCGCGGGTCAAAGCCGAGGACAAATACCCGATGCGGCTGAGCGTCAATTTCTACCGGGACGAGGGGGACGAGTATGTGGTGCGCCCGTTCCCGTTCACCACCGACACCGATAAAGCGGTTTCGGATCTGAGAAAACAGCACGCCGACGGCGGCGGGGATTTCGAGGAAGCGGTGGAGCAGGCGTTGCAGGACGCCATCCACGGGCACGACTGGAACGGAGACGCCTACGCCAAGCTGCTGTTCCTGATCCTCGACGCGCCGCCCCATGATTTCGCGGCGGAGGATATGCGCCGCTTGGTCCGTGACGCCGCGGAGCAGGGGATCCGCATCATCCCCATCGCCGGCAGCGACACCGACCAGAACACCGAATTCCTGATGCGGGCCATCGATATCGCCACCGGCGGCGCCTATCTGCCGCTGACCGACGACAGCGGCGTCGGTGACGCACATATGGCCCCGACCGGCGAGTCGTCGGTGTATAAATTGAATGATTTGTTGGTTAAGATTATCGGGGATTATATGAAATAATTGATACCCCTCCCCTCATACTAATCCCACGTTTTTACCTGGGATTAGTATTATCCCCGCGAAAAGGAACCGCCCAAACCGGGCGGTTCCTTTTATCGTTATTTTTTATTCCACAAACAACCCGTTATCCCCGGCCTCCACCTCATACGGCCAGTCATCTTCGATGCCGCCGAGGTTATACACCCGTTCATACCCCAGCTCCAGCGCGGTCTCCAGCGCGGTCTGGGAACGGCCGCCGTAAAGGCAGTAGAAGATGATTTTGGCGTAATGATCCGGAATGACCGATTCGAGCATCTCCGCGATTTTGTCCACCGGAATATGCAGCGCGCCGGGGATATGGCCTTCAATATATTCCTCCGGGGTCCGGACGTCCACGATATACGCCTGGCCGCTCTGCTGCTCCTCCCGCGCCTGTTCCGCTTTGATGCCGTATTGCCGCACCTCTCCGTCGTCCATGATGTCCGACCAAAAATCCTCGCCGGCCAGCAGCACAAAACCGCCGGGGGAAGCGGCGATGGTGTGGATGTTTTTATCCGACACCGTGGTGAGCTGGTTGCATTTGGCGCAGGAGGTGACGGTGATCAGTTTGCCGCCGTCGGCGCCGAGCAGGAGCTGGTCGCCGTTTCTCCCGGCGGTGTTCAGCGTCAGCGGATAATACTCGCTGCGGAAGCTGTCGTTCAGCATCTCGAGGCTGACCGGCTGCCATATCTCGCCGTCGCGGGTGGTGAACAGCACCGGGACCTCCGGATCCCGGATCTCGGATCCCACCACAAGACAGCCGTCGCCGCCACTGTTGACCGACCGCATGTTGAAGGTGGTGCCGAGGGTTTCATATGCCGTGTTATAATCGAGAATCTCCCAGTCATCCACCTGCCGCATGATCAGCACCTTGCCCTCATAGGTCACCGCGAGACAGATCTCCTCGCCGGCGGCGACCGCGAGAAAATCCTCGGTTACCCCGACATCTAACCTTTTCCAGCCGGTACCGTCGTCGGAGGTCAGCACCGTGCCGCCCCGCCCCACCGCAACAAATCCGCCGCCAAAGGCTGCCACGCCGAACAGGTCGTTTTTGACCGGGCAGTCGGCCGGCGTAAACCGATAATCCCATCCCGCCGTCAAAATAGTCCCCCGGTCGCCCACAATGATGTGGAACCCGTTGACCGAAGCGATCCCGTGGAGGTTTACTTCGGTTTCGCAGGGAATGGACGTCACGGTCTTGTCCGGCAGAATCTCGTCGATCCGCCCGCCGGTCCCCACCGCCAGAAAATACTGGCCGGTCCAGCAGGAGGCGCGGTAGCCGGCCGGAATATCCAATGGCTCAGGCAGCGGCTGGCCGGCGCATCCGCCGATCGGCAGCAGCAGCAGCATAGCGGATAAGATAAATAAAGATAAATTTTTCATAATTCAAACAATCCTTTCGGCAAGTATAATAGCATTTAAACCGGCTATTGTAAAGCCGGATTCTATGAAAAAAATAAAACTTGAAATCTTTACCAATATGTGATATATTACAAACAACCGATAAACATCTTAACATCATTTATATCAAATTCCAAAAGGAGCGGCATGTCATGAAAAAACTTATCGCATTGACCGCCGTTGCGGCGGCGGTATGCCTGATGCTCACCGGCCTGACGGCTTCGGCGGCGGCGGGGAAAACGCCGCAACCCATTCCGCGCCGTGACACCATTATAAAACAGTTTCTCTCCGGCGAACCCAAACCGTTGATGGACGGTCAATTTTCAGTGTTGGAGTGGGGCGAAAAGCTGTTTACACTCAACCAAAAGCTGCTCGATGACGGCGCCGGCCATATTTGGACCAACTTGTCTAAAAATTTGGAAGACCCGCAACACCCGGTTCCGGTCGAGGGGGATTTCCATATGGGTTGGGACAAGGATCATATCTATTTTGCGCTGGTGATGAAGAATGTGGGGCATTATCAGCAGCAGGGCAACCCGGAATATCTCTGGAAGGAAGACTGTCTCCAGATCCAGATCGGCGCCGACACCAGCGGTCAGGCGGAACGGTTTGAGTTCAGTTTTGCCTATTCGGTCGGATTCGAAAAACCGCTGGGTTATAGATCGTATCCGCGCCAGCAGAAACTTGATGTCCCGGAAAAAGAATCCGACCGGATGTTCTGCACCTCCCGCAACAACGATACGCGGGAAACCATTTATGAGGCGCGGCTACACCGGTCGGTTTTCGGTCGAAAAACCGAGATGCGGTCCGGCGACGTGATCCCATTCGCTTTTGCGTTGCATGTCTATGACCCGTACGATTGGTATAACCCCGAAGTGGACGACGGCCCCGGCGCCGGTCCCAGAGGCTGCTTCTATGAATGGGGTGAGGGCGTTGTCGGCGGGGCGGAGGAAAAAACATTAGACGTTGCCGCATGGGTCACATTGGGCGCCGATCCGATCTTGAAATTGAAACCCGGCCATGTCAGCGGCGGTGAAAAGCTCGGGGTTGAAGACGCCCGGTTAGTGCTGCAGCATCTGATCGGAAAAGCCGAATTATTGCCGTGGCAGTTAGACGCGGCCAAGGTCAGCGGCAAAAACAACGTGACCGTCGACGACGCGCGGCTGATCTTGCAGAGAATCGTGGGAAAGATCAGTAAATTTCCGGTAGAGGGATAAAAAAGGTGAAAATTCATAGAAAGCGCTTGATTATTCCGCCGAAAATTGATAAAATATGAGACAATATTATGATAGGAGATAGCATCATGAAAAAAATATCGAAAATTTTGGCGGTTGTTCTCGCGTTGTCGCTGGCGGTTTCGGCGGCGGTATTTTCCGCCGGCGCGGCAGTCGGCCCGTTCCTCCATGTCGCCGTCACCGACGTCGTCAATGTCACCCCTCCGGACGCCACGGATTCCGGCGGCGGCATTTTTGAGATCCGCACCGCCTACAGCAACACCGAGGGTTTGCATCTGATCGACCTGGGGATTGATGTGAGTTTTAATCCGCAGCAGATCGAGTTGATCGCGGTGGCGCTCCCGACCGCCGGAACCGGCGGTACGGTTACGATGGGCAATATGGAAAAGGGCGAAAACCTGACCGCCGGTCCCGGACTGGCGCGGCTGGCGTATACCGGCGATACCGGCCTGACCGCCGCCGAGGGGCCGCTGCTGACCTTCATTATAAGGTTGTTGAGTCCGGGGCTGAACGAAATCTATTTTGTTATTGAGATCAACGGAGCGGCGCTGGAGGTCGGCGGCGGCCCCGAAGCGGTTGACCTTTCCGGGGACCAGATTACCTTTGAAGACGTGTCGGACGGCGCGCTGTCATTGCGGGCCGATAGCGGACACACCCATATCGCCGGCGATTGGGAAATCATCAAGGACGCGACCTGTACCGAAGAGGGGTTGCAGACGAAATCATGCACAATCTGCGGGATAGAATTAGAAAGCGAACCGATAGAGGCACTCGGGCACGATTTTGGCGACTGGTTTGTGGTGAGCTGGCCGACCCCCTTTGCCGGCGGGCAGGAAAAACGGGAATGCGCCCGCTGTGATGAAACCGAAACACGCGTGATACCCAAACTGCCCTATCCCTATGGCCATGTCAGCGGCGGAACGGCGCTCAGTGTCAGTGACGCGCGGATGGTGCTGCAATATTTGGTCGACAAGATCACGCTGACCCAGGAGCAGCTGCTGCTGGCGAACGTCTCCGACACATGGAATGAAGACAACACCCCCAAAGTCACCATCACCAACGCCCGGCTGATATTGCAGCGGTTGGTGGATAAGATTGATAAGTTTCCTGTAGAATGATAACCAACACATTTTGACCGCGTCAAGAATGCACTACAAAAATATGTTCTCCAGTCCGCAGACTGGAGAACATATTTCTTGTGCATGG
>WRDE01000030.1 GCA_009783605.1 Oscillospiraceae bacterium | reverse complement strand
GAATTGCCGGAAGAATATGCCGCTATCCGCGAGCGGGAAGGAACCGAACGGGCGGCGGCGGATTATATCGCGGGGATGACCGACCGGTACGCGGTGGAGATGTATAAGGAGCTGTATGTGCCGAAAAATTGGGGCGGGTAAAAATGCGGAATTCGGAATTATGGATGTTCAAAATCATACCATACCGCGATACATATAATTTTCAATTATCAATTATCAATTTTCAATTCGTGAGCCGGAGGTGAGCGCGTGCCTGTCCCCGACAGTTTTATACAGGATCTCGTCGCCCGCACCGAGGTTGAACCGTTGATTTCTTCTTATGTGCCGCTTAAACGCACCGGGCGGACGCTGACCGGGCTGTGTCCGTTTCATAACGAAAAAACGCCGTCCTTTGTGGTGTATACCGACACCAATTCATTTTATTGTTTCGGATGCGGGGTCGGCGGCGATGTCATCACCTTTGTCAAACGGATCGAAAACCTCGATTATCTCGACGCGCTGAAATTTCTCGCCGACCGGGCGGGGCTGCGGATGCCCCAGACCGATTTCGGGGTCCATGAAACGGCGTCCAAGATCCGGATGCGGACGCTGGAGCTCAACCGGGCCGCCGCCCGGCAGTTTCATGAATGGCTCTGGCAGCCGGTGGGGGAGCGGGCGCTGGCCTATTATCGCGGCAGGGGGTTTACCGACGGCACCATCCGGCATTTCGGGCTGGGCTGGGCCCCCGACAGCTTCGATATGCTGCGGGACGCGATGCGGGCGCAGGGGTTTCATGATGAGGAATTGGTCACCGCCTTCCTGTGCAAAAAAGGCCGGAACGACAGCCTGTACGATATCTTCCGGGGCCGGGTGATGTTCCCGATTATTGATGTAAGGGGCAGCGTTATCGCCGTCGCCGGCCGGGTATTGGACGATGCCAAGCCGAAATACATCAATCCCGCCGATACGCCGGTATATAATAAATCCGAAACCCTGTTCGCGCTGAATTTCGCCAAAAACGCCGTTAAAGACAAAAAGCAGCTGATCCTCTGCGAGGGATACACCGATGTGATCGCGCTGCATCAGGCCGGTTTCGGCAGCGCGGTGGCCTGCTGCGGCACCTCTTTTACCGACGGCCATGCCCGGCTAATGACCCGGTATGCCGACGAGGCGGTATTGGTTTTTGATGCCGACGCCGCCGGAGCCAAGGGAAACAGCCGCGCCATCAATACCCTGCGGCAGACCGGGATGAAGATCCGGGTGGTGCGTATCCCGGGCGGGCTGGATCCTGACGAATTTATCCGCGCGCAGGGAGCCGAGCGGTTCCGCAGGCTGATGAGCGAAGCCGCCAACGATATCGAATACGGGCTGATCGAGCTGGCCGAGCGGTATAACCTCACCACCCCCGACGGGCAGGTGAATTATCTGCGGGAGGCGGCGGCGCTGCTGGCGGCGCTGCCCGGCGCGGTGGAGCGGGACGTCTACGCCGGCAAGCTGGCCGGGGAGATGAACGTCTCCAAGCGCACTGTCCTCCAGCAGATGGAGGATATCCGCGGCAGGAAAAAACGGGGCGGCAGCAAAGCGTCCCAGACGGCCCAATTGATGAGACAGCGGAACGACCGGATCAAAGTAATCGACCGGGAAGCGGCCGGGCGGCCGGAAACGGCAGCCGAAGCCGCGCTGCTGGGGCTGCTGATGCATAATCAGGATTTTTTGCCGGAGATCCGGCAAATTCTGCCGCCGGACCGGATGGCGGAGGGGTTTCACCGCCGGCTGTATGAGGATCTGCTCCGGCGGCAGGAGGACAGCCGCCCGATTGAACCGTCATTTCTGGCGGCGGAATATACCGACGACGAAATGGCGTATATCATCCGCATACAGCAGCAAGCGCGGAACCGGGCGGGCAGATGGGAAGACGCCCGCGCCTGTGCCGCCGTGATCGAGCGAGAGCACAGCCTGTCCGGCCTGCGCAGCGCCGCCGACCTGTCGGACGAGGAGATCCGGAAGATGCTGGATGTGATGCGGGAAGCGAAGAAGTAAGGAAATAGTGGATAGTGAAATAGTGGATAGTGGATAGACCCCTATTCCCTGACCCATAAATCCTAAATTATTTCAGGAGGAACAAAAGCATGGACGAAAAAATGAACCGGGATGATTTTATTATCCTGCCGGCGGAGCCGATTGTCGACGCATTGGCCGGCGTGGGACTGACCGTGGACCCGGATCTGTTTCCGAGCCCGGAGGACGCGGTTGAGGTGTTGGATTCTTATCTGACCGATGGTGAGGTGTCGGATCTTGATCAGGATGAGGATTTGCTGATCCTGAAAAAGGATAAAAAGCTGCAGATCAACGATCTGCTTGAGATCGGCCGGGCCAAAGGCAAGCTGACCACCCAGGAGATTCTGGATGTGCTGGAGGATCTGGATTTTGACCCGGAACAGATGGACAAGCTCTATGAATCCTTTGAAAACCAAAACATCGAGATCGTCGACGATTTTGAAAACGCGTCGCTGGCGGATCTGGATTTAGTGCTGGATGTGGCCGATTCGGAGGAGCATGAGACCGCCGCCGGCGCCGACGCCATTGTCATCGACGACCCGGTCAAGGTCTACCTCAAAGAGATCGGGCGGGTGCCGCTGCTGTCGCCGGAGGAGGAGATCGATCTGGCCATGCGGATCCTCGAGGGGGACGATTACGCCAAAAAGCGGCTGTCGGAGGCTAACCTGCGGTTGGTGGTCAGCATCGCCAAGCGGTATGTGGGCCGCGGCATGCAGTTTCTGGATCTGATCCAGGAGGGCAACCTGGGGTTGATAAAAGCGGTCGAAAAATTTGATTATACCAAGGGGTTCAAATTCTCCACCTACGCCACCTGGTGGATCCGGCAGGCGATCACCCGCGCCATTGCCGACCAGGCGCGGACGATCCGTATCCCGGTACATATGGTGGAGACCATAAACAAGGTCAAAAAAATCAGCAGCCAGCTGCTGCACAAAAACGGCCATGAGCCCTCCGCCGACGAGATCGCGCTGGAGATGGAGATGCCGGTGGATAAGGTCCGGGAGATCATGCGGGTGGCCCAGGAGCCGGTATCCTTAGAGACGCCGATCGGCGAGGAGGAGGACAGCCATCTCGGCGATTTCATCCCGGACGACGAAGCGCCGGCGCCGGCCGACGCGGCGTCGCATACGCTGCTCAAGGAACAGTTAGGCGAGGTGCTGGGCACCCTCACCTCCCGGGAGGAGAAGGTGCTGCGGCTGCGGTTCGGGCTGGAGGACGGCCGTCCGCGGACGCTGGAAGAAGTGGGCAAGGAATTCGACGTCACCCGGGAACGCATTCGCCAGATCGAAGCCAAAGCGCTGCGCAAGCTGCGGCATCCCAGCCGGAGCAAGAAGCTGAAGGACTTTTTGGATTGACAAATATAAAGAAAACAGGCTGATCCCTCAGCCTGTTTTTGTGTCTACCAGCCCGTGCATCCGCGCGTTGAATGCTTCGTATTCTTTGGTTTCCTCCCGCTGCGCCTTGATACGCATTTGATCAATACGCGCAATATTTTGGTTCACGATGGTCAGCAGTTGTTTATCAATCTGATTGTTTTTCGCCATGCCGTCCAGAATACCGAGCGCGTCCTCCTTACGCATACCCGCGCGGTACGGCCGGTTTTCCATCAGCGCCGTCAGAATATCCGCGATGGCGATGATCCGCGACAGTTCGGGCAGTCCCGTCTCCCGGATATGGAACGGATACCCCGCGCCGTCCAACTTTTCATGGTGAAACGCCGCCCACTCGACGATCTGTTCCAAGCCGTTTATTTTATTCAAGATGGAATAGGTAAAATAGGCATGTTTTTTGATGGTGCTGTATTCCTCATTGGTCAGACGGCCGTTTTTTTCCAGAATGTCGTTGGGTATGGCGATTTTCCCGATATCGTGCAAAAGCCCCGCGATCTTGACTAACTGACATTCCTTTTTTGAGTAATTGCAGATGGCTGCCAGCTCGGCGGCGACCGCGGCGACGCCGCTGGAGTGCGACGCGGTAAACCGGCTCTTGAAGTCGATGAGATGCGAAGTGACCCGTGCGAAGCTCTCCAGCGTCTCTAAATCAACGATCTCCCGGATATGCTCAATCCGGTCCGGCAGGATCATCTCAAGCGAGGGATTGCACATCTCGATCCAAAAATATTCCTTTTGGCACAAATCCCTCAGAGTGCCGGTCACCTCGGGGTGGAGGGAATCCGGGAGCGCCGCAAGCTGCTCGGTGATTGCCGGGGCCTGTTCCAGAATATCCTTCCCGCTGCCGGTCAGGCTGACTAATTTCCCCGCCTGCTGAATGATAAAGCTCCCGAGCGGCATGACAAAATTGAAACGGGTATGATTGGCGTGATGGTGCCGGATAATGGTAGAGGCTTTGGTGAAAATTTTCAGTTTGCGCAGCAGCTCATACCCAATCTCCGCGTGCATATCCCCATTGATATCAACAGCGGCGACGGTGTCGGCTTTGCTTTGATTCAAAAACATAAAATCGCCGATATCGTGTAAAATGGCCGCCAAAAAAATGTTTTTCAGATCATCGTCCGGCAGCCGTATCTCCTGCGCGATCTTACAGGAAATATACGCGACCTGCTTGTGATGCTTATGCAGTTCGGGCGACATCAGATCAACGACCTCCAGCAGGGCAAAGGCGAAGTCCAAAATGGAAATTTCGATTTGTGTAAACATACAGCATCACTTCCTTTATATATTTATGCCAACCATTGTAAAAGATATGATCGAAATTGTCAATACTATGCCGGCAAATGTGAAATGCATATACAATACCATAAAATACTCAGTGACTATTAGACACGGAAAAGGATAAAAGGTTTCGGCAGCAGATAGCCTGTTGGCGTGCGATTTTCACTGAATTCTAAAATATTTTAATTTTTTACAAAATTCGTCATGTTTTTATGGTTGAAGATTACGCCGGAGTTTGGTATACTATATTGTAAACGACTGGGGGTGAGACAGTGGGCTACCTGATGGTGGTGGACGGGTTGGACGGCAGCGGGAAATCCACTCAGCTGGAACAGCTGTCCGAACGGCTTAAAAACACTGATCGCCCGTTCCGCCGTATCTCCTTTCCGGATTACGACAGCCCTTCCTCCGCGCTGGTGCGGATGTATCTGCGGGGGGATTTCGGCGGCGCGCCGGGGGAGGTCAACGCTTACGCCTCCTCCTCCTTCTATGCCGTCGACCGTTTCGCCAGCTATAAGACCGGCTGGGAGCGGGATTACCGGGCGGGCGCGCTGATCCTCGCCGCCCGCTATACCACCTCCAACGCCATCCACCAGATGCCCAAGCTGCCGAAGGATCAATGGGACGGCTATCTGCGCTGGATGGAACACTATGAATATGACCTGCTGGGGCTGCCGCGGCCGGATTTGACGGTATTTTTGGATATGCCCCCCGAGGTCGCCGAGCAGTTGATACTTGCGCGGTATCAGGGAGATCCGGCAAAAAAAGATATCCACGAACGGGACGCCGCCTATCTGCGCAGCTGCCGCGAAGCCGCCCTCCATGCCGCGGAACGCCTGAACTGGATAGTGATCAAATGCGCCGAAAATAACCGCCCCCTCCCGCCGGAACAGATCACCGAACAGATATTTGCAATTTGCAATTTGCAATTTTCAACTTATGATAAGGGGTCCTTTTAGTTGCTTCTCACCCGTACTGATTTCCACCAGCCCACCCTTGACGACGCGGAGCCGGCGATGCCGGCGATGCGGCGGGACCACCACCGGTTCTGCGACTTTTCCTTTGTCAACTCATTGATCTGGCGCAGCCATTTCCATACCGTTCTGGCCATACAGGACGAATTTGTGTTCTTGAAATTCGGCCGCGATAACCCCGCGTGGGTATATCCGCTGGGCGGCGGCTTGGAGCGGGGAATGGCACTGCTGTTTGACATGGCAGAGGCGGAGAAATGGCAAATGGCCGCGCCGGAGAAGCTGCGGATTTTTGGCTGGGATAAGGCCGGTATGGCGTGGCTGGAAAACCGCTGGCCCGGGAGGTTTACCTTCACAACCAACCCCGCCGATTGGGATTATCTCTACCGCACCGCCGATCTGGCCGGATTGCCGGGGAAAAAGTATCACCAGAAACGCAACCATATTGCCGCGTTCACCCGCGCCCATTCCTGGGAATATGAGACGCTGGAGGACGGGAATCTCGACGAGGTGCTGGAGATGGCCGATCTGTGGTGGCGGAGCCGGAACGCTACGGAGCCGGAAAACGCGGATACGGTTTCGGATGCGTCCGCGTCATTGACGGCGGAAAATACCGGGATCCATGAGGTGCTGGAACACCGCCGGGTATTGGGGGTCGAGGGCGGCGTTATCCGGTGCGGCGGACGGGTGGCGGCGTTCACCTTCGGCTCCCCGCCCACCGCCGACACGTTTGATATCCATGTGGAAAAGGCGCTGCCGGAATTCGCCGGCGCCTACACCGTGATCAACCGGGAATTTGCCGCCAACGAGCTGCTGGGCCGCTTTGACTATATCAACCGCGAAAACGATATGGGCCTGGAGGGGCTGAGAAAAGCGAAACACAGCTATCATCCGGCGGAGGTGTTGGAAAAATATATCGCTATTGAATCCTAACCGCACAAACGCCGGATTATTTATTAGCGCTGTTATATGTAGATGCTGGGCGTTTGTTATTGACGCCGCCGCGTCAGAAATCAGACCATCACACCCGTGTAATTATTATCCGAGGAGAGCATCATGACCGTCCGTTATGCCGCGCCCGCCGATCTCCCGGCGATCCGTACGATTTGGCTGGCCTCCTTCCCCGGCGATACCCCGCAGGCGGTGGAGCATTTCTTAGCCCATGTTTTTGGCGGCGAAAATTGCATGCTGGCGGTCGTTGACGGCCAGCCGGTGTCGATGACCTTTATCCTTCCCGCGTTTTACCATGACGGCGGCAATAAGCGCCGTTTACAGTATATCTACGCCGCCGCCACCCTGCCGGAATACCGGGGACGCGGCATTTTCGGGGCGCTGCTGCGGCAAACGCTGCGGTTGGGCGAAAATGCGGGGTTGGACGGCTCGTATCTGCGCCCGGCGACGCCAAAATTAGTGGAATATTACGCGAAATTCGGCTATACCCGGTATTTCGGTGTCATAGAAGAATGGTATACCGCACAGGCTGTGTCCGCTTCCGCCGTGCAGGCAATTGCCGCGAAGGATTACGCGGCGGAGCGGGAACGGCTGCTGGCCGCCCACTGTCCGGTCCCGTATGTATCCTTTTCCGAACCGGTGACCGGCTACGCGGCGTCCACCGGGACCGTGTTAAGCAATGGAACCCACGCGGCGCTGGCCGAACCGGCGGATGACGGTATGGCAACCATACGGGAGCTATGCGGCCCCGCCGCGGGACGGGAAACCTTTTTGGATGGCGTCTGCCGCCATACCGGCGCAAAAAAGCTGAAGGTATTCCGCTATGCCGAACCGGGTGAAACGGCGGTTTTCAACGGTATGCTATACCCGTTCAAAGACTGGCCGCCCGCAGCAAACCCGTTGCCGTACATGGGTCTGACTCTCGAATAATTAAGCATTAAGCATCAAGCATTAAGAATTGGAGTTCGTTATGGTTTACGTATTTCTCGCTCCCGGATTTGAGGAGATAGAGGCGCTGGCGCCGGTGGATATTCTGCGCCGGGCCGGTGTGGCCGTGCAAACCGTCGGGATCGGCGGCAAAACCGTCACCGGGTCCCACGGTATCACGGTACAGGCGGATATCGCCGAGGACGAGGCCGTATCCGGCGGGATAGAGATGATCGTGCTGCCGGGCGGGATGCCGGGTACGGTGAATCTCGAAGCCTCCGGAACGGTGCAGCGGTTTTTGACCGCTGCCGTGGGAAATCAGCTGCCGGTGGCCGCTATCTGCGCCGCGCCGTCGATCCTCGCCCATCGCGGGCTGTTAGACGGTTGCCGCGCCGCGTGCGCGCCGTCGGTCCGCGGGGAAATGGCCGCCGCGGTGTTGACGGGGGAGCCGGTGGCGGAGGACGGGTTATATATCACCGCGGCCGGCGCCGGCGTCAGCATAGAATTCGGGCTGCGGCTGGTTGCGCGGTTGGTTTCACAGCAGCGGGCGGACGAATTGCGGACGGCGATGCAATGCCGCCCGGTATCATGATGCCGGATGTTATCAAGCCGGCGGCCGCTGTAAAATCAGCCGCCGCTGTAAAACTGGCTGACGCTGTCAGGGCAGCTGATGTTATCAGGCCAGAGGATATCCGGCCGGTTAAAGCCGGACTGCGTGAAAAGTATAAGATCCTCCGGCGGGCGATGCCGCGGCCGGAAAAGGAGCGGTTGGACAGCGTCATCGCCGGCAGAATGCTCTCCCTCTGGCAGTATACCCGGTGTAAAACGCTGTTCACGTATTGTGCCGCCGCTATCGAGGTGGATACCGACAGCATCATCCTCCGGGCGCTGGCCGACGGCAAAAAAGTGGCGGTTCCCCGTTGTGTGCCCGGGACCCGGGAGATCGAATTTTACTATATCGAATCGCTGGAGGAGCTGTCGGTCGGTTCCTTCGGGATAAGGGAACCGCTGCCGGAGCCGCGGCGGGCGGTCACCAATTTCCGGCAGGGCTTGTGTATTGTACCCGCTTTGTGTTATGATTGGCATGGATACCGGTTGGGATACGGCAAGGGCTACTATGACCGGTTCCTCTCGGATTTCGGCGGATACACCGCCGGTATCTGCTATCATTCCTGCCTTGTCAGAAGGCTGCCCCACGGCCGATATGACCGGCCGGTACAGCTGTTGGTCACTGAGAAAATAATCAAGCCGATTTAGAGTTTAGAGCTTAGACCACTGACCCCTGACACTATTACATCGAAAGGGTGGACCGAATCTATGTCGGATATGTTGGAGGATTTGTTGGAGGAATACCGTAAACGCAAAGAAATAGAGAGCGGGGCCGGAGAGCCTGCGGGTGCTGACAATCGCGCCTTTCCACAAACGGCGGAGGCAGACGCTGTGCCCGCCCGGGAAGCGTTTAGAGTGGATCCTCTGACGGCTGCCCGGGTGGAGGAGGAACGCCGCCGGAAGGTATCTTCTTTTCAGGTGAATTTGGATATTGACGGGCAGTTCAGCGATCCGCCGGAACCGCCGGTGCCGGCCGCCGCGCCCGACAGAACCGTCACGGACAGACCCGCGGCGGATAGACCTGCTTTTGTCTTGAATCCTTTCTGGGAGGATGAACAGCCGGATTCGATCCCGGGCAGCCCGGCGGACCGCCGGTGGACCGGAGCGGGTGAAGCGGATTATCCGCCGGAGGATACTGTCCCGCCGGCAGAGGAGGACGTCCTCATACCTGAAGACGGGGAAGAAGAACCGAAACGTGTCAGATTCCGGCGGCGGAAAAAGAGAGATCCCCGGGCGAAAACGGCATGGGGCTGTTTTCGCGGGATGCTGTATGCCGTGATCGTGCTGGGCGCTTCGCTGACATTGGCGATTGTACTCATTCTGGCCGGCATTGATATGACCGGCCTGAACAAATCGGATATGAAAGCGGAGGTCATCATCCCCAAAGGCGCTGCGGTCGGCGAGATTGCCCAGCGGCTGGAAAAAGCGGGACTGATCGACTATCCGATATTCTTCTCTCTGTATGCCAAATTTAAAAAAGCCGATTATATGCCGGGGACCTATACCGAGCTGTCGCCGGATATGGGATACAGCACGCTGATTGAAAAGCTGCGGCAGGGGGTACCGCGGGAAACCGTCCGGGTCACCATCCCCGAGGGGTATACGGTCAACGAGATCGCCGATCTGTTGAATAGAAACGAGGTCTGCACGCCGGATGTATTCTATCAGGCGCTGCAGGAAGGGGATTATTCGGAATATGCCTTTGTCAACCAGATTCAGTCCGGCGATGAAAAAGCCAAGCGCACCTTTGCGCTGGAGGGATATTTGTTCCCGAACACCTATGAATTTTATACCCAAAGCAGCGGGGAGACGGTGATCCGCAAGCTGCTCGACGGGTTCGGCGATAAATTTGATACCAAGATGCGGGCCCGGGTCAAAGCCAGCGGTATGACGATCGACGACGTGATCATCCTCGCCTCCATCGTGGAAAAAGAGGCCGGATATGATGAGGATTATATCGGCGAATGGGATAAAGTCGGCCGGGTATTGTTGAACAGATTGGCTCCCGACAGTAAATATCCGAAGCTGGAATGCGATTCCACCTACACCTATTTTACCTTTGAACCGGAAGAGCCGGATAATCCCGGTGATCCCAAAAGACCGAAAAAATTGGATCTCTCAAGAATTCCGGATACGATTACGGTGGACGATTACAACACGTATAATTTTGAGGGGCTGCCGCCCGGGGCTATCTGCAATCCGGGATTGGACGCCATCAACGGCGTGTTGTCCCCCTCTGAGGACAGTGCGTTCAAAAAGTATTATTTCTTTGTTTCATACGCTGAAACCGGAGAGGAGAGTACTGTCATAAGAACGAAATATTTTGAGACGTTTAAAGAGCATGACGATTTCTGCCGGGCGAAAGGGATCGGCATTTACAGAAAATAGACTTCCCGATGATGTATCCCGATGATGTATAGTAATAAGGATGTGGATCCATGCGGTTTTTGCGCGAAAAAAAACGTCCGAAATGGCATATTTGGCTGATCGTGGGCCTGCTGTCGGCGGCCGCGCTGGCTGTCGGCGGGTTTTGGGCATGGCGGCAGCCCCTCCCGGAACCGGCGCCTCCTTCTTCGGTGATGCCGACCGACCCGCCGGTAACCGAGGCCCGTACCGTCCGGGTCACCATTCCGGAGGGCAAGCGGTTGGATGAAATCGCGGCGTTGATGGAGACCAATCGGGTTTGCTCCGCCGCAGAATTCTACCGGGCGGAAGAGGAAGGGGATTTTTCCGGATATGCATTTATCCGCGAAATGCCGGATATGCCCGGCCGCGGTTTTCGGTTAGAGGGCTATTTATTTCCCGACACCTATGAATTTTATATCAACTGTTCGGGCGAATCGGCGATCGAACGATTTTTGGATAATTTTTCGACAAAAATCGCGTTATTGCGCGAAGCGATAGCAGAACGCGGCGGCACGGTCGATGAAACGGTGGTGATGGCTTCGGTTATCCAGCGGGAAGTCGGCATCGCCGCGGATATGCGGAAGGTGAGCCGGGTGCTGTATAACCGGCTGGAGAATCCGGCGGAATTCCCTCAAATTCAATGTGACGCCACCGGCGATTATGTACGCAAAGTCAATGCCGCAGGACAAATCACCATCCGGCATGAGGATTATAATACCTATCAATGCAGGGGCCGGCCGGCCGGCCCGATCAGCAGCCCGGGATTGGAAGCGCTGACGGCGGCGGTTTATCCGTCAGAGGAGGAAACCGTGCGGGATTGCTTTTTCTTCGCCACCGACATTGCTACCGGCATTACATATTTCACCAAAACCTATGCCGAGCATGTGGCAGTCTGCGAACAATACCAAATCGGCATTCACGCGAATTAAACACACGTGAATTAAGCGGTTGACAAAACAGCGTAAATCTTTTATAATAGTCCGGCGCCGTAAAAAACCGCGGTATATTTGGAAGCGTATCGAAGTGGTCATAACGGGCCTGACTCGAAATCAGGTAGCCTTCACGGGCTCGTGGGTTCGAATCCCACCGCTTCCGCTGAAAAAGCCTGTAATTGCAACGGTTACAGGCTTTTTATTGTTCTTTGTTTTGTTGCCCGGATTTCTTAAAAAGACATAAAAAAGAGCGCAATCTTATAAAAAGATATACGCTCTCACTGGTATATATCTGCGAATATTTTAACATATCGCTGGCGGCGTTTTTTGACGAAGGAACGGACAACCCGGTGAAGGTAAAAGAACTGCTGGCGGAAGCCAAAGGGCTGGACGGCGATTCGCTGGATTTGTTGATCGGCACGGCAAAGAAGATGAAAAGCAGTAAGCGGTAAAGGATATATTTCGGAAACGGAGGGTGCGCCAGTTCGGTGCGTGTAATATAGTTGGGTGGAAGTCCCGACCCGGTAAGGTGGTAGCGCACAGCCGGTACCGAGTCCTTGGAGCCGAAGCCGCGAGGTGAGGTTTAAGCGTAGGACAGGGAGTGCGAGAGCCGCAATGGGAAACCGTGAAGCGATTCAGCCCCGTAAGTTATAAAGAGCGGAAGCCGATGTGTTCCTCCACACAGCAGGCAGCAAG